>NZ_JACGMO010000153.1:0-16028 GCF_015354745.1 Micromonospora sp. S-DT3-3-22 | reverse complement strand
TCGCGGCACGCCCCACGACCACGCGGACGCCGGCCACACGACGCACCCCCCGCACCCGGGCGGCGGGCGCGGTCGCCGACAGCACCACCGACGCATCCCAGGGGCAACTACCACCGGACCAGGCCACCGGCCCCGCCGGCATCCCCACCCCCGCGAACACACCCCCGGAAACAGCCACAGCGACAGAGCCGGGCACAGGAACAACAGCACCGGGCACACCGCCACGGAAGCGGGCCGCGCGAAAGGCGACGACGGCGGAGACCGCCCCGACCATCACCGGCCGGACCGTGCCCCGCACAAGGGCGACCCCACCGAAGAAGGCTTCACCGCAATCCACCCCCGAACCGACCACCACTCCGGCCACGGAAACCACCCCGCCCGTGAGGCGGCGACCGACCACCCGGCAGCGTCCGCCCGCCGGACCGGACCCCGTCGGCGCCCCGACCGCCGCCAGCACACCCGCCGTACCGACGACGGCGGACCCGGGCGGCGCGGCAGCGGGACGTCTGGAGCTGGCGGTGCTCCGGACCCGGCTACTGGCCCATCCGGGGTTCGCGCCGGAGTTGCTGGCCCTGGCGGCCGTCGAGGGAATCGGACCGCAGGCCCGGGAGTGGGCGCGCGGGCTGCGCGAGGCGTACCCGGATGCCGGTCCGGACGGCCTGGCCCGGCTGGCCACCCGGCGGTTCGTCAGGTGGGCCGGGGTGGGTGGGGCCACGGCGGCGGTGGCCGGGCTGTTCGCGCCGCTGGCCGAACTGGTGGCGGTGCTCTGGACGCAGTCGGCGCTGGTGCTGCACGTGGCGGCGGCGTACGGCCGGGACCCGGCCGACCCGGAGCGGGCGGTGGAGCTACTGGTGCTGACCCGGGTGCACCCGGACGCGGACAGTGCCCGCACCGCGCTGGACGCGGCGCGGGCGGCGGACGGGCCCGGCGACGGGCCGTGGCCGCGTGCGGCGGAGGCCGCGTGGCGGCTGGCGGCGCCGTTGGCCGCGCAGGCGGGTGGCTGGGCCGCGCTGCGGCTGGCGGCCCGGCTGCTGCCGGGGGCGGCGGTGCTGGCGACGGCGGCGGGTGACGTGGCGGCGGCCGACCTGCTGGCCGCCCGCGCGGTGGCCCGCTACCGGCCCGCCCGGACCGGCAGCTAGGAAGCCCGAAGAGCGGCGGCGACCGGCGACGCGGCGGGGACAGCGGCGGTCAGAGCCAGTCGAACCAGTCCCTGGGCAACAGCGAGTACCCGACGAAGGCGACCACGTCGAGCAGGGTGTGCGCCACGATCAGCGGCATCACCCGCCGGGTACGCAGGTAGAACAGGCTGAACACGACGCCCATCACGGCGTTGCCGACGAACGCGCCGAAGCCCTGGTAGAGGTGGTAGGAGCCGCGCAGGACCGCGCTGGTCGCGATGACCGCGCCGAGCCGCCACTGGAGTTGGCGCAGCCGGGTGACCAGGTAGCCGACCACGATCACCTCTTCCAGCACGGCGTTCTGCACGGCGGCGAGGACCAGCACCGGCACCGCCCACCACAGCGGCGGCAGGCCGGCGGGGACCAGGGTGGCGTTGATGCCGAGTTGCGCCGCCGCCCAGAACAGGGCCAGGCCGGGCAGGCCGATCAGCGCGGCCAGCCCGGCGCCCCGGGCGAGGTCCGACCCGGGCCGCCGCAGGTCCGCCCCGAGGGTCCGCGCCGGGTCGCCGGGGTCACGCGCCAGCAGGTGTACGGCGAGCAGCACCGGCAGCAGCGCGAAGACGATGCCGAGCAGCTGGTACGTCAGGTCGAGCCAGGGTCGGGCGGACCGTGAGGTGTTGAGCGAGGCGGTCTGCTGGGACAGCGGCCCGTCGGCGGTCAGTTTCGCGGCCAGCGACACCACGGCGTAGACGGCCGACTGCCCGAGTGACAGGCCGAGGACCAGCAGGGTCTCGGTGCCGAGGACCCGCCGGGACACCGGGTGGGTGTGCTGCTTAACGGTCACCGCACCACTCTGCCCGACGGGGTGGCCCGATCGCACCGGCCGGTGGGCCCAGATGAGCCGATCGCACATTCTGTGCGACCGGTGCATACGCTCCGTGGACATTCTATCGGGGCCCGATCCGCCGTCAGGAGGAGGACCGCCCCCCGTGGACAACTTCGCTCGGCTGCTGAAGGAGAGTTGGACCCTGGTCGAGGAGGACCGGGGCCGGCTGAGCGGTCGCTTCTACGCCCGGCTGTTCCTGCTCGATCCGGAGCTGCGCCGGCTGTTCCCGGTGGAGATGACGGGCCAGGGCGACCGGATCCTGGACGCGATCGTCACCGCCACCCAGGTGATGGACGACCCGGAGAGCTTCGACGAGTACCTGCGCTCGCTGGGGCGGGACCACCGCAAGTACCACGTCGACGCCGCGCACTACGCGACGATGGGGGTGGCGCTGCTCGACGCGCTGCGTACCACCGCCGGTGACGGCTGGAACCTGGAGTACGACCAGGCGTGGCGGGACGCGTACGCGGCGATCACGGCGACGATGCTGGCCGGGGCGGAGTCGGACGAGAACCCGCCGTACTGGCACGCGGAGGTGCTCACCCACGAGCGGTACGGCAGCGACACCGCCGTGCTGACCGTCCGCGCCCTCCAGCATCCGCTGGTGTGGAAGGCCGGCCAGTACGTCAGCGTCGAGGTGCCCCGGCACCTGCCCCGGGTGTGGCGCACGTACTCGGTGGCGAACGCGCCGAACGACGACAACGTGCTGGAGTTCCACGTGCGTACGCCGGTCGGCGCGGGCTGGGTCTCGGGGGCGTTGGTGCGCCGGACCAAACCGGGTGACCTGCTGCGGGTGGCCGCCCCGATGGGGTCGATGACGGTGGACCGCGATTCCGGGCGGGACATCCTCTGCGTGGCCGGCGGGGTGGGCCTGGCCCCGGTGAAGGCGATGGTGGAGGAACTGGCCGGCTGGAACCGGGCCCGCTGGGTGCACGTCTTCTACGGCGCCCGGCACGCCGACGAGCTGTACGGCCTGGCCGGGCTGGAGGAGCTGGTCGCCGCCCACCCCTGGTTGTCGGTGACCCCGTCGTGCAGCGACGACCCGGAGTTCGACGGCGAGCGGGGGGACGTCCCCGACGTGGTGGCCCGGTACGGCCCGTGGACGTCGCACGACTGTTACGTCTCCGGTTCCGCCGCGATGGTCCGGGCGACGTTGCGGGCTCTCGCCGAGGACGAGGTCCCGCCGCAGCACATCCGGTACGACACGTTCGGCAACCTGTAGAGCTTTACTCCCCCCGAACCGGGGCGCGTGCCCCCGCCCCCTGGGGCACGCGCCCCGGTCCCCTCCGTGCCCACCCGGATCGGCGTCCGGCGGGTCGAGCCGCGTTCAGACGTTGCTCTCGCGGTACTCCTCGACGGGGACCAGCGGCACGCCGGGGGCCATCCGGTCGGTCCAGGCCCGGCCGTCGAGGTGGTCGATCTCGTGGGCGACCAGCCGGGCCATCCCGTACGCGAACGAGGTGATCATCCGGCTGCCGTCGGCGCGGGCGTGTTCGACCTCGATGCGCAGCGGCCGGGCCACCAGGCCACGGTGGTCGGCGGCGGCGAGGCAGCCCTCGTACTGTTCGACGGTTTCCGGGCTCTCCCCGACCACCCGGGGGTTGACCAGGACGACCGGCGGGGCGGACCGGTCGGCGGGGCGGACCACGGCGACCGCGACGTCCAGGCCGATCTGCGGCGCGGCGAGACCGGTGCCGGCGCTGAGCGGGTGCACCTCCTCGGCCCGGGTCAGCAGGTCGGTGAGGCGGTCGGCCACTTCGCGGGCGGCGGCGGCCTCCCGGGGCAGGTGCAGGGGGCGGGCGGGTCGGCCGGGTGGGGTGGCCTCGGGGGGCAGCACGCCGAGGGCGCGCATCCGGTCGGCCGGGCGGGTCGGCACGGGGGGCGTCTCGACGGCTTCCTGCCGGAACCGCCACTGGAGGCGGAAGCGGGTGTTGAGCGGCGGGTCGTCGGTGGACCAGTCGAAGACCACCCGGTCCCCCCGGTCGTGGCGGCGTACCGGGGTGCGCAGCGGCCCCTCGTCGGCGGAGAGGGAGGTCTCCACCCCCCACACCCGGGGGTCGAGGGCCGCCGGGAGGTCCAGTCGTACGGCCAGGTGCCGGGTGGGCAGGCGGACGGCCCGTTGGAACCAGGGGCCCCACTTGACCCGGCCGACCCGGTAGGCGTACTCGACCTCGGCGCGTTCGCCGGGGTGCAGCGGGAACCGCCCCTCGGCGTTCTCGAACAGCAGCCAGATCTCCTTGTACGCGTCCCGGTCGTGGCGGACCCGCCAGTGCATCGGTTCGCGGGCGCCGTCGTCGTGGTGGACGGCCCGGAAGCGCAGCTCGGCGAAGGTGAGGGGGTGTTCGCGGTGGTGCCGGTTGGAGCGTCCGGGGTCGTCGGGCCACCTGTCGACGGCGACCCGGACGAGGTACCGGGTGACCGGTTCGGTGCCGGCGTTGTGCAGCCGACGGCGGATCACGCACCGGTAGGTGCCGTCGACCAGGGTGAGGGTGGCGGTCTCCCGTTCGACGACGAGCCCGGTGCCCGGGGGGAGCCACCGGCCGGGGGGCGCGGGTTCGCGGGGGCCGGGGGTGGCCCGGGTCTGCCGGAGCTGGTCGTACTCGCGGAACCGTTGCCAGATGACGCCCCCGGCGTCGAGGACGGCTTCGGCGCGGCGGGCGAAGTCCTCGGTGGGCCGGTGTCGCCGTCCCTCGACGTGGCTCACGTACGACGGGTCGAAGCCCATCATCGTGGCGAGTTGCTTCTTGGTCAGCCCTCGCCCCGTCCGGTGCCGGGCGAGTTCCGCCGCGAACGAATCGGCGGCCCGCTCCAGGGGAGAGGTCGTCATCAGCTTCCTCACGCAGCGCAGCCGGGATGACAAGTCTTCACGTTCTTCCCGCCGCCCTGCACCGAACTGGCACGTTGCCGACATATGCCTTGACATCGCCCGCGTTTTCCCCGCGTTCGGCCGGGTAGAGCCGAGTCGGGCCGATCCGCACCGACGGGACGGACATGGTGATCCCGGCCTCCCGATCCGCCTGCACAGAGGCTTCCCTCGGAGCCCCAGGCATGGTTAGGCTAGCCTTAGCTTCGCGGACGAAGGTTCACGGACGACCCCTCCGGCACCGGAGTGGCCGAGGAGACCGCCACCACCCGTGGCGGGCCGAGCGGGACGGGAGGGGGTCCGGATGACGGCGGTGATGCCCGGCCAGGATCTCGCCGGCCGACTCGCCCCGGTCACCGCCACCCTGCGCGCCATGTTCGGCACCGACGCGCTGCCCGGTCTCGCGCCCGGCCTGGTGGTCACCGACGAGATCGGCTGGAGCCCGGCCACCACCCTCGTCGACGGCACCCGGATGCCCGAGTTCCTGCGCGCCGCCGCCCGCCGCTGGGGTGGCACCCCGCACGCCTGCGCCGCGCTGGCCTGGAAGTCCTACAGCTACTGGACGGCGCTGCCGGTGGTGCTCGGCTGGGCCTCGGCCCGCCGGGTGCCGCTGCTCGACCCGGCCGACGTGCTGATCCACTTCGAGGACCACCGGCAACTGCTCACCATGGGCCTGCGCCGCTCGACGACCGTCGCGGTGCTGCCCGGTGACCCGCTCGCCCTCACCGGCCAGCCCGGCGTCTGGGTCGCCGCCGACGAGGCCGAGCTGCTCGGTCTCCTGCGTGCCTCGCTGCTCGACGCCCACCTCGCCCCGATGGTCACCGCCATCCAGGCGGAGGTACGGGTGGGTGCGCGTACCCTGCTCGGCTCGGTGGCCTCGGGGATCGCGCACGGCATCCTGCGCGCGACGGACGCCCTGCCCGGCCCGTCGGTGACCACCATCGACACCCTGCTCGGCACCCTCGGGCTGGCCGACCTGGTCGAACTGGTCCCCGGCCGCAGCGGCGAGCCGACCGTGCAGCGGCGCACCTGCTGCCTGGCGTTCACCCTGCCCAGCCCGAAGGTCTGCCAGGGCTGCTGCGTCCGCACGGCCTGACCCGGCGCCCCGGCGGGCTCACCCGCTATCCCGGCGGGCTCATCCGGTGAGCGGCCGGACGTCCCACCGCCACACCCCGCCGGTCCGGACGGGGGTGATGCCGGTCAGCGCGGTCATCGCCCGGCGCAACGCGTCGGCGTGCGGGTGCGGGCCGAGGATCACCACGCCGGCCCGCCAGTAGCGCAGGTCGGTGACGGCGGCCCGCCGGTCGGCGGCGG
The DNA here is from genome assembly GCF_015354745.1 of Micromonospora sp. S-DT3-3-22. Classification (NCBI taxonomy): domain Bacteria; kingdom Bacillati; phylum Actinomycetota; class Actinomycetes; order Micromonosporales; family Micromonosporaceae; genus Micromonospora; species Micromonospora sp. S-DT3-3-22. The sequence continues at coordinate 9,847 of NZ_JACGMO010000153.1, read as the reverse complement.
TGATCGGCGGTACGGTGCCGGTCCGCGCGATCCCGCCGAAGAAGTTGCTGGTCCGCCGGTAAGGGGCGGTGAACAGGGCGGCGTCCGGTTCGGGCGACCACGGCCGGGTGTCGGGGGCCAGGAAGTAACCCCGGGCCAGCGGCATCTCCAGCCCGGTCCGGGCCGACCAGCGCAGCGGGTCGGCGTAGGTGTTGTCGGGCGGCGGCAGGGTCACCACGCTGCGCCCTCCCGCCACGTACGGCCGCCAACCGCCGCTGGTGACGAACTGCGGCACCGGGTCGAGCCGGGTCGCCGGCAGCGGGGTCGGCAGCAGCGGCACCAGGGCCATCAGCAGGACGGTCACCGTGGCGAAGCGGATCTGCCGGCGGGCGGCCGGATGCCGGCGGGCGAGGTCGCGGGCCCGCTGGGTGCCGAGGGCCAGCAGCACCCCGACGATCGGGGTGATCGCCAGCGACCAGCGGGTGGGCACCACGGAGTGCAGCAGCGGCAGGTCCTCCAGCAACGCCCAGGGGGCGGGGATGCCGGTGTCGCGCCCGTTGAGCTGCACCTCCCGACCCAGGGACAGGACGGCGAAGAGCAGGCCGAGGACGGCCAGGCCGACCACCAGCGCGCTGCGCCGCAGCCACCAGACCAGGGCGACCGTGAGGACGGCCAGCGGCCAGCCGAAGAAGGCGTTCTCCTCGGTGGGGTTGCGGGCCAGCGGGCCGGCGGAGCGGGCGTCCCCGGCCAGCGACTCCCGGGACCAGCCGACGAACGCGCCGAGGTCGGTGCGGTACCCCCGGATCAGCCGGGACAGCCCGTGGTAGGAGCCCGGCCCGAACAGCTGCACGTACAGCGGGTAGGCGAGCAGCACGGCGGACAGCAGCGCGGCCACGCCGAGCCCGGCGACGAACGGTCGGGTCGCCGCGCGCAGCGGCGGTCGGCCGATGGCGAGGGCGCCGATCACCACCGCCAGGCCGATCGCGGTCATCAGCAGGATCTCCAGGTTGAGGAAGGCCTGCCAGACGACCAGCAGACCGAGCAGGAGCCCGTTGCGCAGCCACCGGCCCGGCTCGGCCAGCCGCAGGGTGCGCCAGATGATCAGTGGGACGACGAACTGGGAGACGATGTTCGGGTGGGCGTTGGCGTGCGACACCATCGCCGGGGCGTACGCGCAGAAGGCCGCGCCGAGCCAGGCCGGCCCCCGGGAGCGGGTGACCACCCGGGACAGGAAGAAGTACCAGGCGGTGCCGGTGGCCGCCATTCCCAGGGTGAGAAAGACAAGAAATGACCAGTGCGGCCCGAAGAGGACAGTGACCGGGGTCATCGGGATTGAGACGGATAATACCGAGGTATTCGCCATCAGGTTGACGCCGTCGGGCACGTTCATCCGGTCCGAACCGAACGGATAGCTCCATTCCGTGACCACTCGCGCGCCGTGCGCCATCATCCACTCGAACTGCGCCTGGTCCGACCGGTTGTCGCGTACCCCGGCCGCCGGGTCGCGCCAGAACCGGGCGGTCACCCAGAACGCCAGCAGGAGGTAGCTGACCACGGCCGACACGTCCCACCGCCACCCGGCGGCCGACGGCCGAGCCGGCGCCGACGGACCGGCGCGCGGCGAACGGCCTGCCGGGAGCACCCGCCGCCAGCGTCGCCGGACGACCCGTCGGGCCGGTGTCGGTCCGGCGTCCCCGACGTCGGATCGACCGGTCCCGCGCTCCGATTCGGGAGTAGTCATAACAATTCAGAGCGTAGTTGGCCTATGGCGGTCACGTGACATGTTTCGGGTACTGCCGTACTATGTGCCGGGTTCGCCGACCGCCGATCACGTGCCCTCCCCCGACCACATTTCGGCCCTCACAGTGCCCCGTTTCCTCCGCCCCTGACGCGGATGATTCACTCTGTCGGTCCAGGCGCGGGTCAGTCATATCGTGAGGAATCGACGCATGGCAGAAATCACTGGGGATCAGCGCGTCCAGTCAGAGGTGCTGGAGGGCCTGGCCACCGCGGTCAACCACCGTCGGTGGTTCGTCGAACTGGCGGTGCCCCACCTCGGTGACGACCCGATCGAGATCGGCAGTGGCCTGGGCGACTACGCCCTGGAGTGGGCGCGGCACGTGCCCCGGTTCACCGCCACCGAGGCCGACCCGGACCGGCTGATCCTGCTCAAGGAGCGGCTGGTCGACGAGCCGACCATCGAGGTCCGCGAAATGCTGCTGCCGCACCCGGGCGGCGGCGACTACAGCGCGGCCGTCTCGTACAACGTGCTGGAGCACATCGAGGACCACGTGGGCGCGCTGCGCAGCATGCGCGACCTGGTCCGGCCCGGCGGCGCGGTGATCATCATCGTGCCGGCGTTCCAGTTCGCGATGGGCCCCGCCGACATCGCCACCGGTCACGTGCGCCGCTACACCAAGAAGACCCTCGGCGACGCGATGACCGCGGCCGGGCTGCGGGTCGAGACGATGCACTACGCCAACGCCCTCGGCCTGATCGGCTACTTCATGGCCACCAAGGTCTTCCGGCTGATGCCGAAGGAGGGGCCGATGGTCAAGGTGTACGACACCCTCGTCCTGCCCGCCACCAAGGCCGCCGAGCAGCTCGTCCGGCCGCCGTTCGGCCAGTCCGTCTTCGCCGTCGCCCGGGTGCCCGGCTGACCGGACCGCGCGCCCGCCGGTCCCGCGTGCGCGGGACCGGCGGACCACCGGTCACTCCTTGATCTGGTACGTCGGGCGGATGACCGCCCGCGCCAGGGTGTGGAACGCCAGGTTGAAGCCGACGTACGCGGGGCTGGCGTCCGGCCCGACGCCGAGCGTGTCGACGTCGACCGCGTGCACGGCGAAGACGTACCGGTGCGGGCGGTCACCCGGAGGTGGGGCGGCGCCGCCGTAGCCGGTGTCGCCGTAGTCGTTACGGACGCTGAACGCGCCGCCCAGGTCCGCCTCCCGTACGCCGGTCGGCAGGCTGGTCGTCGAGGCGGGCACGTCGACCAGCACCCAGTGCCAGAAGCCGCTGCCGGTGGGGGCGTCCGGGTCGAAGCAGGTCACCACGAAACTCTTCGTCCCGGCCGGGAAGCCCGACCAGGCCAGGTGCGGGGAGACGTTCTCGCCACCGGTGCTGCCGTGCGCGTACCGGGCGTCCATCGGCTCGCCGTTGTGCACGTCGTCACTGGTCAGGTCGAACGCCGAGACGGTCGGCAGCAGCTCGTACGGGTCCGGGGCGATCGGTCGTTCCAGGGTCATCGGGAAGGTCCTTCCGGTGTACGCGATGTTCTCCGCCCTTCTTACCCCGCCGGGCCCGGACAACGAACCGGAAGCACCGCGCACCGTCGGGCCGCCAGAATGAGGGGACGCGGCGGACGACCGGGAGGGCACATGCAGGACACCGAACGTGAGGCGGAACTGTTGGAGGCGGAGCGCCGTCTCCAGGCCGCCCAGCGGGCCGGCGACGTGGCCGCGCTCGACGCCCTGCTCGACGACCGCCTGATCGCCGTCGGGCCGGACGGTCGCACCTTCGGCAAGGAGGACGACCTGTCCGCCCACCGCAGCGGCACCTCGGTGCTCGACGAACTGGTGGAGGAGGAACTGGAGCTGGTCGTGGCCGGCACCACCGGGGTGACGTTCTTCCGGGGGCGGGTCAGCGGCACCTTCGCGGGCGAGCCGTTCGCGGCGCGGTTGCGCTACACCCGCACCTGGGCCTACGACGACGGGTACGGCTGGCGCATCCTCGCCGCCCACCTCAGCCCCGTCCCCTGACCCGGCTGTCCGGGCTGCTCGCTGGCCGACGCAGGGCGGCTGTCACCGGTCAGGACTCCGTCGGGGCGGCGACGCGCACCCGGGGATCGCCGCTGTTCAGGCCGGCCGAAGGGTTGCCTGCTCTCCAGCTTCGCGGGCTGCACGAAGATCGACCGACGAGCGACCGCGTCGCCTCTGGCGTCCAGTTGGTAGACGTCCAACCAGCACCACCCGTCGTAGGTGATCCAGTCGAGCACCCGGATGACCCGGCACGAGATCGGCTTGACGAACTGCACGCTCGCGGCGCGGGTGACGTACACCAGGTCGCCGGCCTCCGGCAGCGACGCCTTCATCGATGGCCCCGGATGTGACGTAGCCTGCGCCACGCCCTGATCCGGGCACGGGCGGCCTCGACCAGCGGGCAGAAGCCGCCCTCGGTGCATCTGCCGCACCGGCTGTGGCGGTGGTGGTCCAGGCAGTCCCACGCCGACTGGACCAGGAGCGGCACTCCGCTGCGCGCATCCACCGCGCCCCGGCGGACAACCCTCAGCCGGCAGGGGCAGTCAGCACGGGCGGCGCGCGGATAGGGCTGTGGTGGCGTGCTCCGGACCCGAGCCCACGCGCCGGCCTGATTCGGATAGGCGGTGGCCGGACCAGTGCGATCCAACGGCGGGGAGGCACCCGGACGACCAGCCAGCCGGCGCAGGGCATGCATCACCAATGAGCGCAGCATTAGCGTCCGGTCCTTCCTCCAACGTTTACGACCCAACCAAACGGTAAAGCAACTGGTTCGATAAGTACAGGAGGTTCAGCTTGTATAGTAGGTGTAGTACCTACCTAACGATCCGGGCTTCCTGGTCGTCCGTAGGTTGACGTCATGGTCGACCAGTTCTCGCCGACACCCCTCTACGTGCAGCTCGCCGACCTGATCACCAAGCGCATCGAGTCGGGCGAGTTGCAGCCGCTCAAGCCGCTACCGAGCGAGCTGCGGCTACAGCAGGAGTACGGGGTAGCGCGCGGCACGGTCCGCGCGGCGATCGCCCTGCTACGGAAGCGCGGACTGGTCATGACCATGCCCCAGCGTGGCACCTACGTCACCGAGAGCCGCACTAAGACGTAGGCCCCGGCCAGGCGTGGGACGCCAGAAGGAGATCATCATCGGGCCGGAGGATGGCCTCATCAGCCCGGCCGTGGTCGCCGAACGGATTGAACTGGTCACCGTTCACCATCTGGTGATGAAACGGCTCCGGGACTGGATCGCGAGATACCTGCCGGCGACATGACCTGCCGTCAGCCTCTGGAGCGGGGACAGGCCCGGACGGCGGGGCTGTTGGTGGACCCACTGACCGGCGGAGGGTGTGGGATTCGAACCCACGAAGACATCGCTGCCTTACCGGTTTTCAAGACCAGCGCCATCGGCCACTAGGCGAACCCTCCCGAACCGCCACCCGGGGGTGCGCGGCCCGTGCCTAGTCTGCCACGAACCGCGTCCGGACGAGCCGGCCCATCGCCGTCGGGCGCGGTTCGGCGTACCGGAAGGGGGTCCTTGATCCCTGGCATGACCAGCATGACCTCACCCGGACGGTCCACTGTGGCCGAAATTCCGGCCGTCGTGGGCGAGTGGTGGACCGCCCGGGGCGACGGCCGGTGGATATTGCCGGCCGGACCTGCCCGCATGGCGCTTGTCGTCGGACGGGCGTGGTTCGTGGCCCGGATCGGGTAAGACTGGGCCATGCACGCGATCACGATCCCGAAACCCGGTGGACCCGACGCGCTCGTCTGGGCGGAGGTGCCCGACCCGGAGCCCGGCGCGGGTGAGGTGGTCGTCGAGGTGACCGCCAGCGCGGTCAACCGGGCCGACCTGCTCCAGCGGCAGGGGCAGTATCCGCCGCCGCCGGGCGCGCCCGCGTACCCCGGGTTGGAGTGTTCGGGGGTGATCGGCGCGGTCGGCGCGGGGGTGACCGGGTGGGCGGTGGGTCAGCCGGTGTGCGCGCTGCTGGCCGGCGGCGGGTACGCCGAGCGGGTGGCCGTGCCGGCCGGGCAGCTGCTGCCGGTGCCGGCCGGTGTCGACCCGGTCGACGCCGCCGCGCTGCCCGAGGTGGCCTGTACGGTCTGGTCGAACCTGGTCCGGGTGGCCCACCTGGGCCGGGGCGAGACGCTGCTGGTGCACGGCGGCGGCAGCGGCATCGGCACGTTCGCGGTGCAGTTCGGCGCGGCGCTGGGCGCGACAGTCGTGGCGACCGCCCGGTCGGCCAAGCACGACCGGCTGCACGAGCTGGGGGCCGTGCACACCGTCGACTACCGCGAGCAGGATTTCGTGGCGGAGGTCCGGCGGGTCACCGACGGGCGGGGGGCGGACGTGATCCTCGACATCATGGGCGCGTCCTACCTGGCCCGGAACGTGGCGGCGCTGGCCGACGGCGGCCGGCTGGTGGTGATCGGCATGCAGGGCGGCCGGAAGGCGGAGCTGGACCTGGGCGCGCTGCTGGCGAGGCGGGCCTCGGTGGCGGCGACCGCGCTACGGTCCCGTCCGCTGGCCGACAAGGCGGACATCGTGCGGGGCGTACGGGAGCAGGTGTGGCCGCTGGTCGAGGCGGGCGCGGTCCGGCCGATCGTGGACCGGCGGCTGCCGATGCGCGACGCCGCGCAGGCACACCGGCTGGTCGAGTCGAGCGACCACGTGGGCAAGGTGCTGCTCACGACCGGGTGAGATCCGCCGGGCCACAAGTTGGTGCCGCCCGACCGGGAACGCTCAGGCCGGCGGACGCGGGCCGTCCCGGCGGGGCAGCACCAGGCGGGCACCGGGGCCTTCGCCGGCCAGCGTGTCGCCCGGGTTGTAGAGGGTGCAGCGCTGCAACGAGAGGCAGCCGCAGCCGATGCAGCCGTCGAGGTCGTCACGGAGCTTGCCGAGCAGCTTGATCCGTTCGTCCAGCCGTTCCCGCCAGGTGCGGGAGAGGGCGGCCCAGTCGTCGGGGCTGGGGGCGCGGGACGAGGGCAGCGAGTCCAGCGCGGCACGGATCTCGTCCAGCGAGATGCCGACCTGCTGGGAGATCCGGATGAACGCCACCCGGCGTAGCTCGGTGCGGGCGTAGCGGCGCTGGTTGCCGCCGGTGCGCTCGGCGTGGATCAGCCCGAGGCGTTCGTAGTAGCGCAGCGCCGACTGGGCTACCCCGCTGCGCGCGGAGAGCTGACCGATGGTGAGTGACTCGTGCATCACTGCCCTTGAGTTGAAGTTAACTTCAAGTAGCACGCTAGCCACATGACCACACCGACCGCAACCCGCCCGCCGGGCCGCGTCCTGCCCGCCCCCGTCGTCGGGCCGCTGGAGCGCATCCGCGCCGGTAGCACCTACGACGCCAACGTGTACTCCACCGTCGACGTGCACTGGGTGCTCTACGACCGGGTCCTGCGGGTCACCCCGGCCACCGTCGACGACCCGGACCGGGACCGTTTCCTGCTCTCCAAGGGGCACGCCGTGGCCGGCTACTACGCCGTACTCGCCGCGAAGGGGTTCATCCCCGTCGACTGGCTCGACGACGCGGGCGGGCCCGACAGCCGCCTCGGCGGCCATCCCGACCGCACCCTCGTCCCCGGGGTCGAGATCGGCTCCGGCTCCCTCGGCCACGGCCTCGGGCTGGGCGTGGGCACCGCGCTCGGCCTGCGTGCCCAGGGCCGCGCCACCCCCCGGGTGTACGTCCTGCTCGGCGACGCCGAACTCGACGAGGGCTCCAACCACGAGGCGATCGCGTACGCCGGTGCGACCGGCCTGGCCGGGCTCACCGCGATCGTGGTCGACAACGCGTCGGCCAGTCACGGCTGGCCGGGCGGGGTGGCCAGCCGGTTCACCGTCAACGGCTGGACCGCCGCCACCGTCGACGGGCACGACCACGACGCCCTGCACGCCGCCCTCACCCGCCACGACGGCCACCGCCCCCACGTCGTCGTCGCGGTCGACGGACCGACCCCGGGGAGCGAAGAATGACCATGCGGGACACCTTCGTCGCCAGCGCCACCGGGTTCCTCGCCGACCCCCGGACCACGATCGTGCTGGCCGACATCTCCGCCGATGCCTTCACCGAGGCGGGCCGACGGTATCCGGACCGGGTGGTCAACGTGGGCATCCGGGAACAGTTGATGATCGGGGTGGCCGGTGGGCTCGCCCTCACCGGGCAGCGCCCGATCGTGCACAGCTACGCCCCGTTCCTCGTCGAGCGGGCGTACGAGCAGATCAAGCTGGACCTCGACCACCAGGGCGTCGGCGCGGTGCTGGTCAGCATCGGCGCGTCGTACGACCGGGCGGAGGCCGGACGGACCCACCTCGCCCCGGCCGACGTCGCCCTGATCGACACCCTCGACGGCTGGACCGTGCACGTGCCCGGCCACCCCGACGAGGTGCCCGACCTGCTCCGCGAGGCGGTCTGCGGGCAGCACTCGACCTACCTGCGGCTGTCGCTGCGCAGCAACGCGCGGGCGTACCCGAAGGCGGGTGGGTTGCAGGTGTTACGCGACGCCGGGGCGGACGCGGCGCTGCTGGTGGCGGTCGGTCCGGTGCTCGACGCCGCGCTCGCGGCGGTGGCCGGCCTGCCGGTGACGGTGGCCTACACGCACCGGCCCCGGCCGTTCGACGTGAGCGGGCTGCGGGCGTTGGCCGGCGGCGAGGTGATCGTGGTGGAGCCCTACCTGGCCGGCACCTCGACACGGGTGGTGGCCGAGGCGCTGGCCGACCGGCCGCACCGGCTGCTCAGCCTCGGCGTTGGTCGGGCGGAACTGCGGCGCTACGGCACGGCCGAGGACCACGACCGGTGGCACGGCCTCGACCCGGCCGGGCTGCGCCGGGCGATCGACGGGTTCCTGACCCCGGCGGGATGACCGAGGGCGAACCGGGAGGGCGGGTCAGCGGGACGTGCGGTCGGGCCGGGGGCGGGTCCGCTCCCGGCCGAGGATCCAGATCGCCTCGACCCCGTCCCTCCAGGTGATCTTCTTGCCCTCCTCGCGCCCGCGCGCCCGGTAGCTGATCGGCACCTCGTACGGGCGGATGCGCCGACGCAGCAGCTTGCCGGTCACCTCCGCCTCCATCCCGAAACCCCGGGACCGGATGCCCAACGACCGGTACAGCGCGACCGGCATCAGCTTGAAACACGTCTCCAGGTCGCCGATGTAGGAGTTGAACAGCACGTTCGCCGCCATCGTGACGCCCTTGTTGCCCATCACGTACCAGAAGCTGTAGGCGCTGTGGCTGCCGAAGGTGCGGTTGCCGTAGACCACGGTGGCCCGCCCGTCGAGCACCGGGGCGAGCAGCCGGGGAATGTCCTGCGGGTCGTACTCCAGGTCGGCGTCGAGGATGACCATGTACTCACCCTCGGCGCTGGCCACGGCCGTCTTGATGGCCGCGCCCTTGCCCGCGTTGCGGGGGTGGGTGATCACCCGCAGCCGCGAGTCGTCCGCCCGGCCGAGGATCTCCCCGGTGCCGTCCCGGCTGCCGTCGTCCACCACGACCAGCTCGATCTCGCAGGGATAATCGACCGCCAATGCCTGCTTGAGGGCATCCGCGATGCGTTCTTCCTCGTTGTAGACCGGCATGAGGATCGAGAGCTTCACGGGAATCTCCACGGTGGCGACAGTGAGTCGGGCCTAGCCTAGCCTGGCAGGTCAGCCGCGCGAGGGTCGCCACCGCAGCGGCGGGGTGCCCGTCCAGCCGTCGCCACCGCACGGCCGGCACCCGGTCATTCAGGAGGATGGTGTTTACTTCCGCCCATGTCGGCAGCCGGCTGGATGCTCGTGGCGGCCCCCGTCGCGGCGCTCGTGCTACTCACCGCCCTCCTGCGCCCCCGGGCCGCCGGGGTGGTCGCCCCGCACCGCCTCGGCGTGGTCCGGGCCGCCCTGCTGACCGGCGTCTTCGCCGTGCTGACCGTGGAGGTGCTGGGCGCCCTCGACGCGCTCACCCTGCCCGCCTTCGCCCTGGCCTGGCTGCTCTTCGTCGCCGGGGTCGCGGTGGCGGCCGGCCGGCGACGCGACCCCGCCGCACCCCCGGCCGCCGTCGTCGAGGTGATCCGCGCGGTCCTGCCGGGTATGCGGGCCCGCGGCGACGGCTGGATCGTCAACATGTCGTCGGTGGCCGGCCTCGTCGGCGC
>NZ_JACGMO010000152.1:0-16548 GCF_015354745.1 Micromonospora sp. S-DT3-3-22 | reverse complement strand
CGGCGAGCACCACCGGCGCGCCGCCCAGCACCGCCCCGACCCGGTCCGCCGCCGCGACCACCACCCGGGTACGCACGCCGGACCCCGCGCCGCCGACGACGCCGAACACGCCGCTCCTGCCGCCGGACGTGTCGCCGCCGACGGTGTCCACCCCCGACGTGAGCCCCACCACCGTGGAGCCGCAGGGCTGCCCCGACGCGGTCACCGCGACCACGGTCACCGCGACGGTCGTCGACGACCGGGCCGCCGGTGACCTGCTCCGGGTGGTGTTCCGGTACACCCTCGACGGTGCCACCCGGACCGTCGGCATGGACCAGACCGCGCCGGACGTCTTCCAGGGCACCCTCGGTGACCTGCCGACGCCCTCGGCGACGACCCGGATCCCGATCCAGGTCGTCGCCGTCGACGACGCCGGCAACGCCTCGGCGCCCACCGGCCCGGTCGTGGTGTCACTGCTGCCCGCCTGCACGTCGGGCTGACCGGGCCGGCCCCGCGCCGGGCGTCCGGCCGGGCCCGCCGGGTTTCCGGCGACCGGGTCGGGGGTAGCTTCGGGGGCCGACCGAGCTGACGGTGGAGGACCACGATGACAGACAAGTTCAGCGATGCGGTGGGCGACGCCCTGCGGGCGGTGATGCTCTTCCTGCCCAAGGCGGTCGCCTTCGTGGCGATCCTGGTGGCCGGCTGGCTGATCGCCAAGGCCGTCCGCAGGATCGTCGACAAGGTGCTGGAACGGGTGCACTTCGACCGGGCCGTCGAACGCGGCGGCATCAAGACGGCGCTGGCCCGTTCCCGCTACGACGCCAGCGACATCGTCGCCAAGCTCGCCTACTACGGGGTGCTGCTGGTGACCCTCCAGCTCGCCTTCGGCATCTGGGGCCCGAACCCGATCTCCGACCTCATCGCCGGCGTGATCGCCTGGCTGCCCCGGGCGTTCGTCGCGATCGTCATCGTGGTCGTCGCCGCCGCGATCGCCAACGCGGTCAAGGACATCATCAGCAGTGCGCTCGGCGGCCTGTCCTACGGCCGGGTGCTGGCCAACATCGCCTCGGTGTTCATCCTCGGCCTGGGCGTGATCGCCGCGCTCAACCAGATCGGCGTCGCCACCGCGGTCACCACGCCGGTGCTGGTCGCCGTGCTCGCCACCGTCGGCGGCATCCTCGTCGTCGGGGTCGGCGGCGGGCTGGTCCGCCCGATGCAGGCCCGCTGGGAGTCCTGGCTGAGCCGCGCCGAGCAGGAGTCGCGCACCATCGCCACCCACGCCCGCGCCTACCAGGCCGGCCGGCGCGACGTCGAGGCCCGGCTGGACCCGTACGCGGAGGCCGAACGCACCCAGCCGGTGCCCGCCACCACCACGCCCGCCCCGGCCGCACCGGTCCCCACCACGCCCGCCCCGGCGGCGACGGTGGACGACGACGCCGAGCGGACCCAGGTGGTGACCCGCCCCGACGACGTGGAGGCGACCCAGGTCGTGCCGCGTCAGGCCGGGCCGGCCGACGGGTCCGCCACCGACAGTGAGGCCACCATGGTCATCCCGCCGCTGGACCCGGACACCTCCCGCCGGTGACCGCACCGCGCGACAGGGGGCGGACGCCGGACCAGGCTCCGCCCCCTGTCGCGCGGTGGACACCGCGCCGGGGCCACGCCGCCGACCGCAGCCGGCTAGCATCGGGCACATGACCTGGCGATGGTGATCCGACACTGAAGGCCGAAACCGTGGACCGCCACGGACGCCGTACCTCCCGCGTCCGTTCCGTCCCCGGGAAAGGCCCTGATGAACTCCCTCTCCGCGCGGGTGCCCGACACCCGTGTCCGCAGGCTGTCCGCCACGCTCTACGGCTACCTGTTCCTCAGCGATCTCGTCCTGCTCTACCCGGTGTACGTGCTGCTGTTCAGCGACACCGGGCTCACCGTCGGGCAGATCTCCGCCCTCTTCGTGATCTGGTCGGTGACCGCGATCGTGCTGGAGGTCCCCTCCGGGGCCTGGGCCGACACGGTCTCCCGACGCCTGCTGCTCTGCCTCGCGCCGCTGCTCACCGGGGGCTGCTTCGCCCTGTGGGTGCTGGCCGGGTCGTGGTGGGCGTTCGCGCTCGGTTTCGTCCTCTGGGGAGCCGGCGGGGCGCTCGGCTCCGGCGCCCTGGAGGCGTTGGTCTACACCGAACTCGACCGGCTCGGCGCGGCCGGACGCTACGCCCGCACGATGGGGCGGGGCCGGACCGCCGGGGTGCTCGGGGTGCTCGCCTCGCTGGGCCTGGCCGGCCCGGTCCTCGCCGCCGGCGGATACCAAGCGGTCGGTGCGGCGAGCGTGCTGTCCGCCGTCCTCGCCGCCGCCGTCGCCACCCGTTTCCCGGAACACCGGCCCGCCGTGCCGCCCGGCACCGCGTCTTTCGACGAGCCGCCCGGGCCGGGCTGGTGGGCGAGCCTGCGCGCGGGCCTCGCCGAGGCCCGCGCCGACCGACGGGTACGGGCGGCCGTGCTGCTCGTCCCGGCGGTGACGGCGGTCTGGGGCACCCTCGACGAGTACGCTCCGCTGCTGGCCCGCGACACCGGCGTCGCCGCGTCCACGGTGCCGCTGCTGCTCCTGCCGGTCTGGATCGGGATGACCGTCGGTGGCCTGCTCGCCCCGGCGGCGGAACGCCTGACCACCCGCGGGTACGCGGCGCTGCTCGCCCTGGCCGCCGTCGCCCTGTCCGCCGGGGCCGCCGTCCGGCATCCGGGGGGCTTCCTGCTGCTCGGGGTGGCGTTCTGCGCGTTGCAACTCGCCACCGTGCTCGCCGACGCCCGCCTCCAGGACCGGATCACCGGCCCGGGGCGGGCCACCGTCACCTCGGTCGCGGGCATGGGCACCGACCTGGCCATGATCGTGGTCTACGCCGGGTACGCGTTGGTCGCCGTGACCGGCGGGCACCCGGTGGCGTTCGTGGCGGCGGCCGTGCCGTACCTGCTGGTGGCCGGGGCGCTGGCGGTGTCGGGACGGGCCGGGGAGCGGGCAACGGTGCCGGACCGCCCGACGACGCCGGTGGCGCGGTGAACCGCCGGTTGCCGGGGGTCGGCACGGGCGGCGGTGCCGCGGTCAGTCCGGTAGCGCGTCCAGGTAGACCCAGCTGCCGTCCTCGCGGACGAACCGGCTCTGCTCCGTCATCGTGCCCGGCTGCCCGGCCTCGCGGTAGTGGGCGCGGAACGTCACCGTGCCGGTGGTGTCCAGCAGGCCGCCGCGCGTGCTGTCGACGATCTCCAGCCGGGTCCACCGGGTGGCGGGGTCGAGGTGCAGCCGGCGTGGCCGGGTGGTGGAGTGCCAGCTGCGCAGCAGGTAGTCGCCGTCGCCGACGGCGAAGGCACTGAACCGGGAGCGCATCAACGCCTGCGCCGTCGGGGCTGTGCCGTCGCCGACGTGCAGCGGCCCGCAGCATTCGGCGTACGGCAGGCCGGTGCCGCAGGGGCAGGGCCGGTGGGATGCTTGTTTCGCCACCCGCCCATCCTGCCGCAACCGCCGGACGGGCCGACCCAGGGTCGGCCCGTCCGGGTGCCGCGGTCAGGAGGCGTAGCCGCGGGTGGCGATCCAGTCGCCGAGGTTGTCGACGGTGATGCGGTAGGAGGCGGTGTCCGGGTTGGCGGAGTCGGCGATGGTGACGGTCCTGCCGCCGTCGTGGTAGCCGGTGACGCTGATGTAGTGGCCGCCCTCGAAGGAGTGGGTGCCGCCGTCGGTGTCGGTGGTGGTGCCGGCGATGTTGGCGACCACGGCGCGGCCGTCGTCGATGGCGCGGACGATGTCGGCGCGCAGCGTGTCGGTCTGCTTGTCGTCGGCCTTGCTGCTGCGGATCTCGGTGCTGTGGTAGGCGTCGCGGCCGGTCTCCCGGTTGAGCACCGGGGTGATGTCGTTGATGCTGTCGGTGCCGTCCTCGGTGGTGCGCATGTGCTTGGCCATGGTGTCCACGTCGATGTTCTTGCCCTGCACGCTCAGCGCGTTGCGGGCGGCGGCCGGGCCGCAGTAGTAGAAGTTGGGCTGCGCCTCGTAGTCGACCTTCAGTTCGCGCTCGCCGGCCGGCCTGCGGTCGGCCTGGACGGCGGCGGGGCGGGTGGTCTCGGCGGCGTGGGCGGCGATCGCGGGGCCGGCGACGCCACCGGCGGTGGCGGCCAGGCCGGCGACGGTCAGGGCGGTCTTGCGCAGGATGTCGGTACGCATGGGGTGCTCCTCTGCGTCGGGGGTGCGGTGGACGCCCCGGAAGGGGGGAGGGGCGTCGCGGAAGTCGCAAGGGAAACGTCCGGCGGTCCGGGGGACCTGCTCGGACGTCGTCCGGGGGAGGGGTAACCAATCCGGTGGCGACCGCATTCCGTGGTCAGGGTTCCGGGGCCTGCTCCCCGTGGGGAGCGGCGGTGGTATGCCAGGTACAACGCCCCGGCCCCGGCGACGATTCCGCCGTGGGGGTGGCCCCGGCCACGCGACACCGGCCCCGGAGGCGACACACCGGCGGTGACCGCGCGCCGGTCGGCCCGCCAACCGGACACCGACGGCGATGTCGCCCCGTACCGGCCGGCGGGCCGCGCAGGCGGGCGGTGGCGACCTGTGCGAACCCGACATTCCACGCGGAGGGCGATGCCCGGGGCGAACGCCCGTCCTCGCCCCGCAGGTGGCGGCGGTCCACCGCTAGCCTGGGCGGTCATGAACGTCGCACAGCGGGACAGCCGGCGGCACGGGGGCGGACGCCGGTGAGCCCCACCCAACGCCTCCTCGACACCGACCAGGTCCACCGGTACGTCGCGGCCTCCCTCGGGCCCGTCGTACGGGTCACCGACTGCGGCCCGCTCAGCGGGGGCGGATTCGCCGCCGTCTGGTGGGTCCGGCTCGACGACGGGCGTGCCGTGGTGCTCAAGGTGGGGCCACCGCCGTCGGTGCCGCTGCTGCGCTACGAACGCGACCTGATCGCCGCCGAGGCACGCTACCTGCGGCTGGTGGCGGCGCACGCGCCGACCGTGCCCGTACCCCCGCTGCTGCACCACGGCAGTGACCCGACCCTCGGGGACTGGCTGCTCACCGGCCACCTCCCCGGTCGGATGCTGTACACGCTCGTCGCCGACGGCGTACCGGTCGACGAGGTCTGGACCGGGTTGGGCACGGCGTTCGCCGCCCTGCACCGGGTGACCGGCGACCGGTACGGCTACGACGGCGGTCGGGCCGCCGGCCCGACCTGGCGGTCGGCGTACACCGCGATGGTGGACGACCTGCTCGCCGACGCGGCGGACTGGGCGGTGCCGCTGCCGCTGCCGGCGGACCGGTTGCGGGCCCTGGTCGCCCGGCACGCCGGGGTGCTGGACGTGGTGCGCCGTCCGGCGCTGCTGCACTTCGACGGCTGGGCGGGCAACGTCCTCGCCGTGCCGGGCCCGGCCGGCGGGCACCGGCTCGGCGGACTGGTCGACGGTGAGCGGTTCCTGTACGGCGATCCGCTGCTGGACCTGGTGTCGCCGCTGCTGTTCCGCCGCGCCGAGGACACCCCCGACGACCCGTTCCTGCGCGGCTACCGCACGGCCGGGGAGCGGGTGGCGCTGGACGAGCCGGGGGTACGCCGCCGGCTCGGCCTCTACCGGCTCTACCTCTACCTGCTGATGACGGTGGAGGCGCCCAGCCGGGGGATCACCGTGCACACCGAACCCGACCGGTTCCGGATACTGGCGCGGCTGCTCGACGAGGAACTGTCCGACCTGGACGGGCCCTGACCGGGGCGGTGGGTCAGAGCCAGCCGGAGCGGCGGAACAGCCGGTGCAGGGTGAACGCCGCCGTCGCCATCAGCGCCAGCGCGGCCGGGTAGCCGTACCGCCAGGACAGCTCGGGCATCCGGGCGAAGTTCATCCCGTAGACCCCGGCCACCGCCGTCTGGGTGGCGGCGATCGCCGCCCACGCCGCGATCTTGCGCATGTCGTTGTTCTGGTCGACGGCGAGCTGGGCCAGCCGGGACTGCAGGAGCGAGTTGAGCAGCTCGTCGTAGGCGGTGATCCGGTCGACCGCCCGGGTGAGCCGGCCCTCCACGTCGACGTACCAGCGGCGCAGCCCCGACGGCGGGCCGCCGTCGGGGCCGGCGACCAGGGCACGCAGCGGCTCCTGGAGCGGCAGGACCGCCCGCTTGAACTCCACCAGCTCCCGTTTGAGCTGGTAGATCTGCTGGATGTCGGCGGCGTGGTCGGGGGCGAAGACGCTCTCCTCGACGCGTTCCAGGTCCCGTTCGAGGTGGGCGGCGACCTCCAGGTAGAGATCGACCATCCGGGCGGTCACCGCGTACGCCACCGCCCACGGGCCCTCGGCGAGCAGCGACGGGCGGCCCTCGATCTCGCGGCGGACCGGCGCGAGGGCACCGGAAGCGCCGTGCCGGACGGTGACCACGAACCGGTCGCCCAGCAGCACCATCACGTCGCCGGTGTCCACCACGTCGGAGGTCGCGGTCAGCTCGCCCTGGGCGACGTAGGCGGCGGTGCGCAGCACCAGCAGGGTGACCGGGCCGTGCCGCTGCACGGTGGGGCGGTGCCCGTCGGCGAGCGCCTGCGCCACGGTCAGCTCGTCGAGGCCGAAGACCTGCCCGACGACGGCGAGCACCGCCGCGCCCGGGTCGTGCAGACCCAGCCAGACGAAGGCGTTGCGGCCGTGCCGGGAGCGGGCGTACGCGTCGGCGTAGTGCGGCCGGCCGGCCTCCCGGCGGCCGTTGACGTAGACCGCGCAGTCGACCACGGCGTCCGGGTTGGCCCGTCGGGCCGGCCGGTCGGGCGTCGCGCCGGAGGGTCGGCGCAGCCGGCCGACCAGGGTGCCGAGCCGGGGTCCGAGCAGGGTCGTCAGCGCTCGCCGCTCCACCGGGTACCTCCGCCTCGCCGCCCGTCCGCCGGCCCACCGTAGTGGGTCGGCGCGACACCGGGCGGGGCGGGTCAGCCGACGGCGGTGGCCCGCACGACGACGTTGTCGGAGTAGTCGCGGGACCGTTCGTCGAACCGTCCTCCACAGGTGACCAGGCGCAGCGTCGGTCCCGGTCCGCCCGGCCCGTAGACCAGCGCGGTGGGGAAGTTCCGCTTCGGGTACGCCCCGACCCCGTCGACCGCGAACCGCACCACCCGCCCGTCGGCGCGGGTGACCCGGACGGTGTCCCCGGGGCGTAGCCGCCCGAGGTCGAAGAAGACCGCCGGTCCGTCGCGGGTGTCGACGTGCCCGACGACGACGGCGTTGCCCGCCTCGCCGGGGCTGGCCCCGGGCCGGTACCAGCCGGCGACGGTGGGCCGGTCCAGCGGCGGCACCTCCAGGGTGCCGTTCGGGTCGCCGGCCACCGGCACCAGGTCGGCGTGCACGCCGATGGCCGGGATGTCGATGCGGACCGGGGTGGAGCGGGGCAGCGCCGGGACGGGGGAGCGGCTGGTGTTGCCGCCGCTGACGTCGATGCTCGGCTGGGGTGGTCCGACCGGTCCGAGGGTCAGTCCGGCGGCGATCAGCGCGATCCCGGCGGTGCCGCTCACCGTGACCGCGGTGACGGCGGCGCGGGTCCGGCCCGCCCACTCGCGTACGCCCATCGCCGTCCTCCCCGACGTCCGATGTGGTCGGGGTGCCCGTACCGGTTCGGTGCGGGCACCCGTCCCCAGGGATGGTGTGGCGCGTTGTCGGCCGACGCCTGTCGTGTCGTCAGGCGACGGTGCCCGCCGCCGCCCGGCGTCGGCGGCGCAGCAGCACGGTGGTGCCGAGCGCGGCGGCCCCGGCGAGGGCGCCTCCGGCGGCCAGCAGGCCGGTGTTGCCGGCGCCGCCGCCGGCCCCGGCGGGTGCCGCGCCGATCGGCGTGACGGTGAAGGTGGCGCTGCCGGCGGAGCTGCCGTCGCCGCAGGTGGCGGCCACGGTGTAGGTGCCCAGGGTGAACCCGGCGGTGAAGAGTTCGGCGCTCAGTCCGCCGCCGGCCGCGGCGGTGGTGGAGCGGACGTTCTGGTCCCGGTCCGGTCCGGTGACCCGGAAGATCACGTCACCCGACTTGGGGTTGCAGGTCGTCGCGGTGAGCACGACCGTCCCGCCGACCGGCGTGGTGGCCGGCGACACCGTGGTGTCCGCGAGTGCGGCGGTCGGGAGCAGGAGCGTGCCGAGTCCCACGCCGAGCGCCGTCGATACGAGAACCTTCTGTGCCTTCATACGCGTCTTCCCTCACTTTTCGTCCGCTGTCTGCGTGGGACGTCGTTCGGGTGGCCAACTCCGTAACTAGCACCGGTGTGCCCAACACTAGGAGGGATGGGCCCTCCTACCGGGGTAAATGAGAAATCTTCGTTGCCGTCACGTGTTTTCCCGTCCGCCGGAGAGCGGCGGAATTGCCGGGACACCGCGGACACCCGCGGCACCCGACAACCCAGCCTCCTAGGACGCTTTAGGGGGTGTGACCCACCGCGCGGACGACACCCAGGCCCGCCATCACCGACGGACAGGCGAGATCAGCGGCGGCGGGCCTGGAGCGTGTAGGTCTGCGGGAGCCGCCACGGGCGTTCGGTCAGCCGCCACTCGCCGTACGCGTCGCGGGTCTGCCGCCCCGGCAGCGCATCCCAGGGGGCGCTGTCGTGCTCGTGGAGCATGGTCAATTCGAACCCGGCGTCGAGCAGGGCGGTGACCACCTCGCCGAGCCCGTGGCTCCACTCGTGGGTGGTGTTGTGGGTGAAGGTGGCCTCGGTGCTCACGTAGGTGCCGCCCTCGTCCCACACCAACGGTTCGGCACGCTCGAAGTACGGGTGCTCGACCGCCAGCAGGCCGTCCGGGCGGGTCTCGTCCAGGGCCCACAACATCGGGTGCCCCTCGCGCAGGAACAGCCGCCCGCCCGGACGCAGCAGGGCGGCGACCACGCCCGCCCAGCGGCGGATGTCCGGCAGCCAGCACAACGCGCCGACCCCGGTGTAGACCAGGTCGAAATTGCCGACACCGAGCACGTCGGGCGCGTCGTACACGTCGGCCTGGACGAAGTCGACGGCCGCGCCGGTGCGCCCGGCCAGGGCCCGCGCTTGGGCCAGCGACGCGCCCGAGAAGTCCAGGCCGGTCATCCGTGCGCCGAGCCGGTGCAGCGACACGGTGTCGGTGCCGATGTGGCACTGCAGGTGCACACCGCGCAGCCCGGCCACGTCACCGAGGCGGGGCAGGTCGAACCGGACCACCTCGCTGAGGTAGGCCGGGTCGGCGGCGAACCGGTCCACGGCGTAGTCCGGGGAGGCGGCGTGGGCGGCGGCCCGGTCGTCCCAACTGGCCCGGTTGAGGGTGCGGTAGTCGGTGTCGGGGAGCGGCCGGCCCGGCCCGTCGTCGTCGGTCACCGGCTGACGGTGGCAGATGCGGCGGGTCGGCTCAACGGCAATTCGGTGACCGACCGTCGACCGGCACCGACGGCGGTCGGTGTCCGGGCGTCCTGGTAGGTTGCCGGGCCGTGACGGGGGAGGGACTGGACGCCCGGTTCGGCAGGCTCTGGGCGGCGAGCACGCTGTCGGCGCTGGGCAGCGGTATGGCCACGGTGGCGGCGCCGCTGTACGCGGCGGCCCGCAGCGACGATCCGCTGGTGGTCGCCGCCGCCGCCGGTGCGTCGTGGCTGCCCTGGCTGCTGTTCGCGCTGCCCGGCGGGGTGCTGGTCGACCGGCTGGACCGGCGGCGGTTGATGGTGGTCATCGACTGGGTGCGGGTGGTCGCCCTGGTGTCGTTGGGTGTGGCGATGCTGGCCGGCCGGGCCGGGATACCGCTGCTGTACGCCGTGCTGTTCGTGGTGAACACCGGTGAGATCGTGTTCCGGTCGGCCAGCCAGGCGATGTTGCCGACGGTCGTGCCCACGGCCCGGCTGGAACGGGCCAACGGCTGGCTCGGCGGCGGCACCACCCTGGCGCAGGGGATGCTGGCGGGTCCGCTCGGCGGGTTCCTGTTCGTCCTCGCCGAGAGCCTCCCGTTCCTCGCCAATGCCGGCACGTACGCGCTCAGCGCCGTGCTCGTCGCGTTGATCGGCGGCTCGTTCCGGGGCGGTGGGGACGCGGTCCCGGCGGGGACCCGGTCGATGCGGGCGGAGATCGGCGCGGGCTTCCGGTTCCTGATCGGCCAGCGGCTGCTGCGCGCGATGGCCGTGCTGATCGGCCTGCTCAACCTCACCCTGACGGCCGCGATGGCGGTGCTGGTGCTGGTGGCGACCGAACGTCTCGGCCTGGACTCCGTCGGCTACGGGCTGCTGTTCACCAGCATGTCGGCCGGGGGGCTGCTCGGCGCGGTGGTCGGTGACCGGCTCATCGCCCGGGTCGGCGCGACCTGGACGGTGCGGGTCGGGTTGCTGGTCGAGGCGGGGCTGCACCTGGCGTTGGCCGCCTCGACCAGCGCCTGGCTCGTCGGGTTCGCGCTGTTCGCGTTCGGGGTGCACGGTGCCCTGTGGGGGATCGTGTTCCATTCGCTGCGGCAGCGGTTGACCCCGTCGGAGCTGCGTGGCCGGGTCGGTGCGACGACGCTGTTCATCGCGGCCGGCGGCAACTGCGCGGGCGCGCTGCTCGGCGGGGTGGTGGCCGGCAGGTTCGGGCTGACCACGCCCTACTGGGCGGGGTTCGTGGTGGCCCTCGTCGTCGCGGTGGGGACCTGGCGGGTGTTCGACCGTGCCGCCGTGGCCGCCGCCTATGCCGGCACGTCGTCCCGACCGGCCGCCGCACCCGGTGCGGTCACGGGGTGAGGCGGGCGGGGAGCCCACGCGCGCGTCGTCAGGCGGGGACGGGCAGCACGGTCCGCTCGGCGGCGCTGCGGTGCGCCAGCTCGATCAGCTCCACCGTGCGTACCGCGTCCCGGGGGTCCACCGGCAGCGGTCCGTCGCCGCGCAACGCCGCCTCGACCTGGGCGTAGAAGTCCTGGTAGCGGCCCGGTTCGGTGGGTACCGGGCGGAGGTCGTCACCCGCGCCGAGCAGGCCGTACCGGTCGGGGGTGACCTCGCCCCAGCCCGGGGCGTCGGGTCGGCCGCCGCGCCGCAGCGCGTCCTCCTGCCCGTCGAGGCCGTGGCAGGTGTACGCGGCCCGGTCGCCGAGGACCCGCAGCCGGGGGCCGAGTTGGGCGGTGACCGCGCTCATCCACAGGTGGGAGCGGACCCCGCCGACGTGGGTGAGCGCCACGAACGCGTCGTCGTCGACCTGCGCGCCGGGTCGCCGCCGGTCCACCTCGGCGTAGACGGTGTCGACCGGCCCGAACAGCTGCACGGCCTGGTCGACGAGGTGCGCGCCGAGGTCGTAGAGGACACCCCCGGCGTTGGCGGGGCCGCCGCCCTCACGCCAGCCGGCCCGGATCTGCGGCCGCCAGCGTTCGAAGCGGGACTCGAACCGGGTCACCCGGCCCAGCGCGCCGGCCCCGACCAGCCGTCGTACGGTGCGGAAGTCGCCGTCCCAGCGGCGGTTCTGGAACACGGTCAGCGGGACGCCCCGGTGGTCCGCCTCGTCGACCAGCGCGCGGGCGTCGGCGGCGGTGGCGGCGAGCGGCTTGTCCACCACCACCGGCAGCCCGGCGGCGAGCGCGGCCCGGGCATGGGTGACGTGGGAGCTGTTCGGGGTGGCCACCACCACCAGGTCGAGGGCGTCCGGGTCGGCCCACAACGCCCCGGCGTCGTCGACGACCCGGGCGTCGGGGTGTTCGTCGGCGACCTGCTGCCGGCGCTGCGGGTCGGCGGTGACGACGGCGGCCAGCCGCAGCCCGCCGGTGGCGGCGATCAGCGGGGCGTGGAACACCCGACCGGCGACGCCGTAGCCGAGCAACCCGACCCGCAGGGGGTGCCGCGTGCCGTCCGTCATGCTGGTTCCCCGATCGTCGCCGCGGGTGGTCCGGTCCCACCGAACCTACGCGGTGTCGGTGGCCGCCCCGGTGTCAGGCCGGCGTCGGGTCGGTCACCCAGCCGGCGACCAGCACCAGGCCGGTGGGACGGTGCACGGCGAGGAAGCCGAACGGCCGGTCCACGTCGAGGCGTACCCGTCGCCGTCGGACGGTGGCGCGGGGTGCCGCGCCGCCGGCCCGCATGGCCAGGGCGGTGACGGCGGCGGCCCGGAAGCCGGTGGTGGTGAACTCGGCGCGGGCGCTCTGCCGGGCGTCGGAGACCGACAGCCGGGGGCTGATGTCGGGGAAGTGGTCGCCGTCGCGGGCGGCGGTGGCGAGGCCGAACAGGTCGGCGTGGTCGAGCAGGTCGTGCTCGCCGGTCACGGTGAACCCGACGGTACGCACCAGCAGCTCCGGCCGGTCGTCGTGCCCGTCGACGGTGTCCTCGGTGACGCCCGGTCCGGCCGGTGCGGGCAGGGTCGCGGGGTGGTCGAGCGCCCCGATCGCGGCCGGGAGGACCCGGGCGGCGGGTTGCCCGTCCGGGCCGAGGGCGAGCAGCACGTCGACGTCGGCGTCCCCGGCGACGGTGAGCAGGCTGACCGGGCCGGCGGTGGTGTCGGCGACCCGCAGCGTCGCCGGGTCGCCGCCGCCCCGGTGCAGCCCGGCCAGGGTGCGGCCCTGCCACGGCCCGGCCGTCGGCCGGCAGGGGGCGGGGTGGAACGGGGTGGCCCAGTCCACGAGCACGCTCAGCGCGGTGGCCAGCATCAGCGCGGTGCCCGGCCCGACCGGAACGGGCATCCGGGGGATCAGGCCGTCGGTGTGGTCGTGCGCCCACCGGTCGAGGCGGGGCTGGTCGACGGCCGGGTCGCCGGTCAGCTCGCCCCGGGTCGCGGCGTCCACCTCGGTCAGCCAGCGGCGGCCCAGGGGCAGCCCGGCGCGTGACCAGAATCCGGCCGCGAGGCGGGTGGTGGGGGAGTCGACCGGGGTGGCCGGGGTGGGGGCGACGGCGTGCAGTTCGGCGCGGGCCGGGCCGGTGGCGTACCGGGCGAGCAGGGCGAGCAGCGGGTACACCCCGGCGCCGGACAGGACGGTCTGCCGGTCGTCCAGGCGGGCCGCCCAGCGGGCGGTGAGGGCGTTGGCGGGCGGGCTCATGGGGCGGCAGGCTACCCGACCCCACCCCGCCGGGTGTCCGCCCCGGGCATGCCGGTGGTGGGGCCGGTGCGGCCGGCCGGTGGCGGTGTGACAGCGTGGCCGGGTGGGTGTGCGCGAGGTCGACCTGGCCGTCGTCGGTGGTGGTGGGGCCGGTTCGCTGGTGCTCGCCGCGCTGGCCCGGCACGAACTGCCGGGGCTGCGGGTGGCCGTGGTGGACCCGGTGCGCAAGCGCGGCCAGGACCGCACCTGGGCGTTCTGGGGTGCCCCGGGGGGTGAGCTGGAGCCGATGCTCAGCGCCAGCTGGTCGCGGGTGGAGGTGGCCACCCCGGCGGTCACCCGGGTGCTGGAGCTGGCTCCGCTGCGGTACGCGATGCTGCGCTCCGCCCCGGTCTACGCGCGGGCCGCCGAGGCGGAACGGCGGCTCGGCGCGGCCCGCTACGACGTGGCGGTGGGGGCGCTCGACGACGACGGTACGGCGGTGACGGTGCGCGACACCGACGGGCGGGTGGTGCTGCGCGCCGGGTGGGTGCTCGACTCGCGTCCCCGCCCGCCCCGCCGGCCCGGTCGGACGGCCTGGTTGCAGCACTTCCGGGGCTGGTGGTTGGAGTCGTCGACGCCGGTGTTCGATCCGGGGCGGGCGGTGCTGATGGACTTCCGCACCCCGCAGCCGGCCCGGGGGGTGTCGTTCGGTTACGTGCTGCCGGTCAGCGACCGGTACGCGCTGGTCGAGTACACCGAGTTCTCCCCGGCGGTGCTCACCGACGCGGGCTACGACGCCGGCCTGCGCGGGTACGCGGGGCTGCTCGGGCTGGACCTGGCCGGGTTGCGGGTGCGGGAGGTGGAGGACGGGGTGATCCCGATGACGGACGCGCCGTTCGACCAGCGGCCGTCGCCCCGGGTGGTGCGGCTGGGCACCGCCGGTGGGGCGACCCGCCCGTCGACCGGGTTCACCTTCTCGGCGATGCACCGGCAGGCCGGGCAGGTCGCCGCCGCGCTCGCCGCCGGCCGTGCGCCGGTGCCCCGGCCGGCGTACCCGGGGCGGCACCGGTGGATGGACGCGGTGGCGTTGCGGGCGTGGGATTCCGGGGCGGTGGCTGGCCCGGAGTTCTTCGACCGGCTGTTCGACCGGAACCCGGCGTCGCGGGTGCTGCGGTTCCTCGACGGGGCGACCGGCCCGGCGGAGGACGTGGCCCTGATGCGGTCGAGTCCGCTGCTGCCGATGACCTCGGCGGTGGTGGGTGACGCGGTGGGCCGGCTGCGCGCCCGGCTGACCCGCCGCTGAGCGGGCGCGGCGGTCAGCGGGCGGCCCGGACCGTGTCGCGGATCAGCGTCCGCAGGCCCTCCATCGGGTCGCCGTCGTTCGCGCCGAGCCGGTTGCGGGTCGCCGCCACCGACAGGCCCAGTTCCGGGTACGCGTAGGCGAGGCTGCCGCCGCTGCCGGAGGTGCCGAACGACCCGTCGTCGTCGACGGCGTAGCCGAGCCCGAACGCCGTCTCCTGCCCGAACACCCATTCGACGCCCCGGACGGCGACGGCGCTGACCTGGCGCAGCCGGTCGGCGGAGATCAGCCGGACCCCGTCGACGTCGCCGATGAGCGCGGCGTAGAGCCGGG
Organism: Micromonospora sp. S-DT3-3-22; assembly: GCF_015354745.1. NCBI lineage: Bacteria > Bacillati > Actinomycetota > Actinomycetes > Micromonosporales > Micromonosporaceae > Micromonospora > Micromonospora sp. S-DT3-3-22. Next base: position 1,999 of record NZ_JACGMO010000152.1, on the reverse strand, counting down.
CGGCGGCGCGGGCGGTGAGGGTGCCCACGGCGGGCACGTCGGCGCGCAGCACGTCGGGTCGGCTGCCGATGGTGGCGTCGGGGCGGACGGCCGGTGGGGCGACGGCGTCGAAGTGCGGCAGGTGGGCGGAGGCGAACGTCATCAGGTCGGCCAGGCCGTTGTCCTCCAGCGTGGCCAGCCGGGGCAGGTCGGCGTCGGGCACCCCGAGGAACAGTTCCCCGGTGACGCCCAGCGGGGCGGCCACGTCCTCGGCGAGCACGGTGGAGATCGTCCGGCCGGTGACCCGGCGGACCACCTCGCCGACCAGCCAGCCGTACGTCCACGCGTGGTAGGCGATCCGTTCGCCGGGCGCCCAGCGGGGCACCGCGTCGGCGACCAGGGCGCACATCCGGTCCCAGTCGGTGAAGTCGGCCGGGGTGACGTCGGCGGGCAGGTCCGGCACCCCGGCGGTGTGGGTGAGCACGTGCCGCAGGGTGACGGTGTGCTTGCCGTGCCGGGCGAACTCCGGCCAGACGTCGGCGACGCGCAGGTCGTAGTCGAGCCGGCCCGCTTCGGCGAGGACGTGCACGACGCCGCTGGTCAGGCCCTTGCCGGTGGAGACGCTGAAGATCGGGGTGTCGGCGGTCAACGGCCGGCCGGTGGCGGTGTCGGCCAGCCCGGCGGTCTCGTCGACGATCAGCCGGCCGTGCCGGTAGGCCGCCACCTGCACGCCCGCCTCCCGGCCGGAGTCGACGAGCGTGTGCACGGTCCGGCGTACCTCGGCCCGTAGGGCGTCCCCGTCGTCGGTCACGGTCGCCGACTCTGCCAGAGCCGGTCCGGTGCCGTCGCCGGATTTTCCGGCCGGTGCCGCGACGTCGCGTCGCCGGGGCCCCGGGTCCCTGCGGCGGGGCCCGGCGGGGTGCCGGTAGGTTCGGCGGCATGGTGGACGGGGTCGTGGAGATCTGGACCGACGGGGCGTGCAGTGGCAACCCGGGGCCGGGCGGTTGGGGTGTGCTGCTGCGCTACGGCGGGCACGAGCGGGAGCTGTGCGGTGGCGAGGCCACCCCGACCACCAACAACCGGATGGAGCTGACCGCGGCGATCGAGGCGTTGGAGACGCTGACCCGGCCGGCCACGGTACGGCTGCACACCGACAGCACGTACGTGCGCAACGGCATCACCGGCTGGTTGGCGTCGTGGAAGCGCAACGGGTGGCGTACCGCGGCGAAGCAGCCGGTGAAGAACGCCGACCTGTGGCAGCGGCTGGAGGCGGCCTGCGCCCGGCACGAGGTGAGCTGGCACTGGGTGAAGGGGCACAACGGCCATCCGGAGAACGAGCGTGCCGACGCGCTGGCCAACCGGGGGATGACGCAGGCGCGGGCGGCGGTGGGCGTCTCCCGCTGACCGCGATCCCCGCGCGCCGACGCCCACCAGGTCTCCCGGGCCGGCCGGTGGCGGTGGGCGGCCCGCGCTACTCGGTGGGTGGGTGGGCGGCCTCCTCCTCGGCGGGGTCGCCCGCACCGGAGACCGCGGCCACCTCGTAGCCGGCGCGGCTGGTCTCCCGGGCCGACCGGTGTTCCTCGGCGGGCAGGTCGGCGAAGTCGTCGCCGGTGTCCCCGCCGTCGCCCAGCGACTCGCCCGGCGGGCGCAGCGACGCCTCGTACGCCGGCACGCCGTCCGGCTCGTCGGTGTCGGCCCGGTCGGTGCGTGGTTGTTCCGTCATGCCGACCTACCTGCCCGCCCTACCGCCCGGCAAACCCACCCGCCGGGGGCCGTCAGCGGCGGGGGCGGCGCGGGCGGCGGGCCGGGGTGAGCGGCACCACCGTGGTCCAGTGCGCGGGGCGGCGCAGCCGTGCGGGCAGGGCGGTGTGCCGGTCGCCCCGGGCCGCCTCGAGCTGGGACTGGTGCAGGAACAGGGTGTCGGACAGGTCGGCCCCGCGCAGGTCCGCGCAGCGCAGGTCGGCCCCGGTGTCGTCGGCCCGGCGCAGGTCGGCGCCGCGCAGGTCCGCGCCGAGCAGCC
>NZ_JACGMO010000151.1:0-16715 GCF_015354745.1 Micromonospora sp. S-DT3-3-22 | reverse complement strand
GAGGTGTTCGCCAGCGCGGCCGACCAGGTGATCGTGGTCCGGTTGACCGCCGACCGGGCCAACGCGATCATCGCGCCGGGCTGGTCGCCGACGCCGGCCGACGGTACGCCCGGTGCGCCGTCGGTGGTGCCCGTGCAGCGCGGCGACGACGAGGTCGAGGGGGACCAGGAGGGCACGTCGGCCGAGCCGGCCCCGGCCGCCGGGTTGCCCCGCCCGACCTCCGGCGCACGCGCCGGCCGGACCTCGGTCGGGCTGACCGAACGGGAACTCCAGGTGCTGCTGGGCATGGCCGAGGGCAAGAGCAACGCGGAGATCGGGCGGGAACTGTTCGTCTCGGAGGACACCGTCAAGACGCACGCCCGGCGGCTGTTCCGCAAGCTCGGCGCCCGGGACCGGGCGCACGCGGTGGCCGCCGGCTTCCGCGCCGGCCTGGTCGCCTGAACGCCCCTGGGTCAGTCGTCCGGGTCGGTGTCGTCGCCTGCGGACTCGGTCAGCGTGTCGTGCACCCCGTCGGCGTAGCCCCGGGCGTAGTCCCAGGTGACGTAGTGGTCCGGGTCGGGGTCGTAGGCCGGCTCGTGCACCCGGGGCCGGCCCGAGCTGAGCAGGTGCCGCAGGTTGCCCCGGAGCAGGTCCCAGTCGAAGTAGTGCGGCTCGCGACAGTCCTCGCACTCGATGACCAGCCCGCGTACCCCGATCGGGGACAGCAGGGCCTGGTAGATCTCCAGGTCGGCGAGGTCTTCCAGCACGTCCTGCCGCTCGACCTCGGTCAGCGGGTCGAGCGGGGCGTCGTCGCCCGGATCGTCCAGCCCCGCAGCCGGATCGGCCGGGTCGCCGTTGAACGGGTCGATGGGCTCGTCGTGCACCCCCTCACCGTAGACCCAACCCTCGCCGCACGCGCCCCCCGGCGGTCGCTGTGGCGTCGCCGACCCCGACCGGTCACCGGCGAGGGCCGCCCTGCTCAGTGGGTACGATGAGACGACTCGCCGTCACCCCGGCGTGCGCCGGTTGCCGCGCGCGCCGCCTCGCTGAATCCCGTCCGAGCAGCTCAGGGGAGCAATCGTGGAGAATTCGCCCAGCACCGATCTTCCGGCCGGCACCGATCTTCCGGCCGGCGTCGACAGCGGCGAGTGGGGCGGCCACCTGCCGGAGCTGCCGGCCGGGTCGGCGCGGGTGGTGCCGCTCGGGCTGACCTTCGACGACGTGCTGCTCCAGCCCGGCGAGTCGGACGTGGTGCCCAGTCGGGTGAACACCCGCACCCGGCTCACCCGCAACGTGGAGCTGTCCATCCCGCTGCTGTCCAGCGCGATGGACACCGTCACCGAGGCCCGGATGGCGATCGCGATGGCCCGCCAGGGCGGCATCGGCGTGCTGCACCGCAACCTGTCCCTGGAGGACCAGGCGCTCCAGGTCGACCTGGTCAAGCGCTCCGAGTCCGGCATGATCACCAACCCGGTGACGGCCAGCCCCGAGGACACCCTGCGTGAGGTCGACGAGCTGTGCGGCCGCTACCGCATCTCCGGCGTACCGGTGGTCGACGGCGAGGGTCAGCTCGTGGGCATCGTCACCAACCGGGACATGCGGTTCGTCTCCGACCCGGCCACCCCGGTCCACGCGATCATGACCCGGACGCCGCTGGTCACCGCCCCGGTCGGGGTGAGCAAGGACGACGCGCTCACGCTGCTGCGCCAGCACAAGGTCGAGAAGCTGCCGATCGTGGACGACTCGGGGCGGCTGCGCGGGCTGATCACCGTCAAGGACTTCACCAAGAGCGAGCAGTACCCGGACGCGACCAAGGACGACGCCGGCCGGCTGCGGGTCGCCGCCGCCATCGGGGTCGGCGAGGACGCCTACAAGCGGGCCCGGACCCTGGTCGACGCGGGTGTCGACGTGCTGATCGTGGACACCGCGCACGGCCACCAGCGGGCCGTGCTGGACATGGTCCGCCGGCTCAAGGCCGACGTCACGATCGACATCGTGGGCGGCAACGTGGCCACCTACGCCGGGGCGAAGGCCCTGGTCGACGCCGGTGCCGACGGCGTCAAGGTGGGCGTCGGCCCGGGTGCCATCTGCACCACCCGGATCGTCGCCGGGGTCGGGGTGCCGCAGGTGACCGCGATCATGGAGGCGGCCCGCGCGGCCCGTCCGGCCGGCGTCCCGGTGATCGGCGACGGCGGCATCCAGTATTCCGGCGACATCGCCAAGGCCCTGGTGGCCGGTGCCGACACGGTGATGCTCGGCAGCCTGCTGGCCGGCTGCGAGGAGAGCCCCGGCGAGTTGATCTTCGTCAACGGCAAGCAGTTCAAGGCGTACCGGGGGATGGGGTCGCTGGGCGCGATGCAGTCCCGGGGCCAGGCCAAGTCGTACAGCAAGGACCGCTACTTCCAGCAGGACGTGCTCAGCGACGACAAGCTGGTGCCGGAGGGCGTGGAGGGCCAGGTGCCCTACCGGGGGCCGCTGTCCCGGGTGGCCCACCAGCTCGTCGGCGGGCTGCGGCTGGCGATGGGGTACGCCGGCGCGGAGAACATTCCCGACCTGCACCACCGGGGCCAGCTCATCCGGATCACGGCGGCCGGGCTCAAGGAGAGCCACCCGCACGACATCCAGATGACCGTCGAGGCCCCCAACTACCACACCCGCTGACCCACCACCCCAAACCACCTGGAGTCCCTCATGCGTGACGTGGTCGAGATCGGGCTGGGCAAGACCGCGCAGCGCGGCTACCACCTGGACGACATCGCCATCGTGCCCAGCCGGCGGACCAGGGACGTCGACGACGTCTCCACCGGCTGGCAGCTCGACGCCTACCAGTTCGACATCCCCTGCGTCGGTCACCCGTCGGACGCCACCATGAGCCCCGCCTCGGCCGTCCGGCTCGGGCAGCTCGGCGGCCTGGGCGTGCTCAACGTCGAGGGCCTCTGGACCCGCTACGAGAACCCGACCAAGGTGCTGGAGGAGCTGGCCGGGCTGGGCGAGGACGCCCGCGCCACCAAGCGGCTCCAGGAGGTCTACGCCGAGCCGATCCGCCCCGACCTGATCGCCGAGCGGGTCCGCGAGCTGCGGGCCGGCGGCAGCACGGTGGCCGTGCGGGTGTCCCCGCAGCACACCCTGGCGCTGGCCCCGGTGATCCTGGACGCGGGCGTCGACATCCTGGTCATCCAGGGCACCATCGTCTCGGCCGAGCACGTCTCGACCACCGACGAGCCGTTGAACCTCAAGGAGTTCATCGCCGACCTCGACCTGCCGGTGGTCGTCGGCGGCTGCACCGACTACAAGACGGCGCTGCACCTGATGCGCACCGGCGCCGCCGGGGTGATCGTCGGCATCGGTGGTGACGACTGGTCGACCAGCGAGTCGGTGCTCGGCATCCGGGTGCCGATGGCCACCGCGATCGCCGACGCCGCCGCGGCCCGCCGCGACTATCTCGACGAGACCGGTGGACGCTACGTGCACCTCATCGCCGACGGCGACATCCAGACCTCCGGCGACATCGCCAAGGCGCTCGGCTGCGGCGCGGACGCGGTGATGCTCGGCGAACCGCTGTCGCTGTGCGAGGAGGCCCCGGCCGGCGGCGCCTGGTGGCACTCGGCGGCCAGCCACCCGTCCCTGCCGCGCGGGGCGTTCGAGGTGGCCGGTGAGCCGCTCGGTTCGATGGAGCGGCTGCTGTTCGGCCCCGCCGACGAGCCGGACGGCCAGCTCAACCTGTTCGGTGGGCTGCGTCGGGCGATGGCCAAGTGCGGCTACCGCGACCTGAAGGAGTTCCAGCGGGTCGGCCTGGTCCTCGACCGCTGACCCGCCAGGCACGACGGCCGGCCGGCCCCGGTGTGGGCCGGCCGGCCGTCGCGGCCCGTCTCGCCGTCGGGTCCGCCGTTCGACCCCGCCGGCCGGTCCTGCCCGGGTCTGCCGTTCGGCCCTGCCGTGGGGCCGCCGACCCGCCCTGCCGTCGGTCCGTCGTTCGGCGCACACGGGGTCGGCCCGCTCGGTAGGCTGCGCGCACGGCGGGGCGGCGAACGGGGGACGAAGGTGGCCATGAGCCGGAACCGGCGCGGCCTCGCGCTGCTCGTCACCGGGGCGCTCGCCCTGGCCGGCTGCACCGCCGACCCGGAGCCCCGCAACGCGCCCCGGTCGACCCCTTCCCCGGGGGCGACCCCGGGTGTGACCCCCGGCCCGGCCGGCGTCGGCGACCCGTACTTCCCGACCGCCGGCAACAGCGGGTACGACGTCGAGCGGTACACCCTCAAGGTCCGCTACGACCCGGCCAGCGACGAGCTGCGCGGTGACGCCACCGTCCGGGCCACCGCCGGGGCCGACCTGCCGCTGTTCCACCTCGACCTGGCCGGGCTGACGGTGCGCCGGGTGACCGTGGACGGCGCCCCGGCCCGGCACACCCGGGAGGGGACCGAGCTGGTGGTCACCCCGGCCGCCCCGGTCCGCGCCGGAACGGCCTTCACCGTCCAGGTCGGCTACGACGGCCGGCCGGAGCCGTTGCGCAACGAGACGATCGGCGAGGGCGGCTGGCTGCACACCGCCGACGGCGCGGTCGCCCTCGGCCAACCCGAGTCGGCGAGCACCTGGTTCCCGGTCAACGACCACCCCTCCGACAAGGCCGCCTACGACTTCGAGATCACCGTGCCGAAGGGGCTGGTCGCGGTCGCCAACGGGGTGCCGAAGGGACAGCGTCCGGCGGCCGGCGGCTTCACCACGTGGCGCTGGTCGGAGGCCGCCCCGATGGCCAGTTACCTGAGCACGGTGGTGATCGGGAAGTACCGCACCAGCACCGGCGAGCACCAGGGCCGGCCGGTGTTCAGCGCGGTCGCCGACAGCCTGCCCCGGGGGGCCGCCGACGAGTCGATCGCCCGCACCGTGGCGGTCGCCGACTACCTGGAGAGCGTCTTCGGGCCGTACCCGTTCGCGGCGTACGGCGGGGTGGTGGTCGACGAGCCCCGGATCAGGTACGCGTTGGAGACGCAGAGCCGGCCGGTCTACTCGGCCAACTTCTTCCGGGCCGGCGAGAACACCGGGGTGGTCGCGCACGAGCTGGCCCACCAGTGGTTCGGCGACAGCGTGTCGGTGGCCCGCTGGGCGGACATCTGGCTCAACGAAGGGCTGGCCACGTACGCCGAGTGGCTCTGGGCCGAACACGAGGGCCGGGACACCGCGCAGGCCGCCTTCGAGCAGCAGTACGCCGCGTCCGACGACCAGGTCTGGCGGGTGCCGCCGGCCGCGCCCGGGGTGGCGAACCTGTTCAGCGAGTCGGTCTACCAGCGGGGCGGGATGGCGGTGCACGCGCTGCGGGTGACGGTCGGCGACGACGCGTTCTTCCGCCTGCTGAAGACCTGGGCGGCCGAGAAGCGCAACGGCAACGCCACCACCGCCGAGTTCGTGGCGACCGCCGAGCGGGTCAGCGGGCAGCAGCTCGACGACCTCTTCGCCGCCTGGCTGTACGGCACCGAGCGTCCCGCCCCGCCCACCCGCCGCTGAGCGCGTCCCCCGACGGTCAGTTCTTCACCCGCAGCTCGGGGTGGGCGTCCAGGTAGCTCTCGGCCTTGCCGGCCTTGAGCGCGGGCAGGAATCCCTTGCCGACGCTGGTCAGCTGCTCGCCCCGGTAGCTGCTGCCCTTGCCCACCCCGTCGCCGGGCAGCCCGACCAGGGTGATCCGGTCGGCGCTCAGTCCGCCCAGGGCGTACGCCAGGTCGACGATCCGGGGGCCGCCCGCGTAGACCAGGGTGTCGCCGAGCGCCGACACCACCTGCTCGACCCGGTCGGGCTCGCGGGCCAGGTTCTCGTTGAGGATCTTGGCGGCCAGCGCCCGGAGGAGCTGCTGCTGGTGGCGCTGCCGGGCGTAGTCGCCGCCGGCGATGTAGCGCTGCCGGGCGTAGTCCAGCGCCTGCCAGCCGTTGAGGTGCCGCTCGCCCTTCTCGTAGACCATCTGCGGGCCGGTGTACCCGCCGCCGCCCGGGGCCGGGTCGCGGTACTTGCCGTCCGGCCGGCGGTGCAGCGAGGGGACCCGCTGGTCGACATAGAGGTCCACCCCGCCGAGGGTGTCGACCAGCCGGTCGAAGCCGTTGAAGGTGACCACCGCACCGGCGTCGAAACGCAGCCCGGTGTAGCCGCTGACCGTGCTGCGCAGCAGCTCGTACCCCTGGGCGGCGCTGGGGTTCCTGGGTTTGCCCGGCACCCGGCTGCCGTAGCTCATCGCGTGGGTGAGCTTCGTCCGGCCGCCCCGGTAGCCCGACTTCGGGAACGCCGGGATGTCGACCACCAGGTCGCGGGGGAGCGAGAAGAGGTACGCCCGGTCCAGCCCGGCCGGCACGTGCAGGATCAGCACCGCGTCGCCGTGCGGTTCCCAGCCGGGCACGCTGACCCGGGTGTCCACCCCGACCAGGAGCAGGTTGAGCGGGCCGGTGATCGAGGCCCCGGGAGGCGGGGTCGGGCTGGGGGTGGGGCTCGGCGTCGGCGTCGGGCCGGCGGTCGTGGCGGCCGGCCCGGCCGTACGCCGTGGCTCGTCGTCGCGGACCACCCGGGTCACCACCAGGGCGGCCACCCCCACCAGGACGACCACGGCCAGGGCGGCCAGTCCCCACACCCAGCGTGGTCGTCCCGTTCCGGTTTCCTGACTCATCGCTCGCCACCCCCGTCTGCACAACGCTTCGACCGGCCCCCCGGGTTGCGGTCGGCGACGGTCAGCATGATCGCGCGAAATCCGGCACTGGCGCGATGGCTACCCGCCGGTAATGATGCGGTCATGCGGTACGACGTGCTCGTCATCGGGTCCGGCTTCGGCGGCAGCGTCACCGCGCTGCGGCTGGCCGAGAAGGGCTACACCGTCGGCGTGCTGGAGGCGGGCCGGCGGTTCGCCGACGACGAGTTCCCGCAGACCTCCTGGCGGCTGCGCCGGTTCCTCTGGGCCCCCCGCCTGGGCTGCTACGGGCTGCAACGGATCAGCCTGCTCCGCCCGGCCGCCCGGGGTGCCGCCGGCGGGGTGCTGGTGCTCTCCGGTGCCGGCGTCGGCGGCGGCTCCCTGGTCTACGCGAACACCCTCTACCAGCCACCGGACGCCTTCTACGCCGATCCGCAGTGGCGCGACGTCACCGACTGGCGGGCCGAACTCGCCCCCCACTACGACCAGGCCGGACGGATGCTCGGGGTCACCCCGTACCCCCGGAGCACGGGCGCGGACCGGGCGATGCGGACGGTGGCCGAGCGGATGGGGGTCGGGCACACCTTCGGGCCCACCCCGGTGGGGGTGCACCTCGGCCGCCCCGGCGAGCGGGTGGCGGACCCGTACTTCGGCGGGGCGGGGCCGGAACGCACCGGCTGCACACACTGCGGGTCGTGCATGACCGGCTGCCGGCACGGCGCCAAGAACACCCTGGTCAAGAACTACCTGTGGCTGGCCGAACGGCTCGGCGCGCGGGTCCACCCGCTGACCACGGTCACCGCCGTGCGGCCGGCCGACGGTGGGGGCTACCTGGTGCACGCCGTGCGTACCGGCGCCTGGCTGCGGCGGCGTCGCCAGGTGTTCCACGCCGACCAGGTGGTCTTCGCGGCCGGTGCGCTCGGCACCCAGCGGCTGCTGCACGCGATGAAACAGACCGGCGCGCTGCCCCACCTGTCGGACCGCCTCGGCGCGTTGACCCGGACCAACTCGGAGGCGATCCTCGGCGCGTCGGTCGGCCGCCGGCAGGCCCGGCAGCGGGGGCTGGACTTCACCGACGGGGTGGCGATCACCAGCTCGTTCCATCCCGACCCGCAGACCCACGTCGAGCCGGTCCGCTACGGCCGGGGCGCGAACGCGATGGGGCTGCTCCAGTCGTTGCTGGTCGACGGCGGACCGCACCGGGTGCGGCGCTGGCTGGGCGCGATCGTGCGGCAGCCCCGGCTGGCCGCCCGGATGCTCTCGGTGCGGCACTGGTCCGAGCGGACGGTGATCGCGCTGGTGATGCAGTCGGCGGACAACTCGCTGACCACCCGCTGGCAGCGGGGGCCGCTGGGCCGGCGGCGGCTGGTCTCCGGCCCCGGGCACGGTGCGCCCCACCCGACCTGGATTCCGGCCGGCAACCGGGCGGTCCGGCTGCTCGCCGAGGAGATCGGCGGCACCCCGGGCGGGGCGTTGACCGAACCGTTCGACATCCCGATGACCGCGCACATCCTCGGCGGAGCGGTGATCGGCGGCACCCCGGCCGACGGCGTGATCGACCCCTGGCACCGGGTGTACGGCCACCCGGGGCTGCACGTGGTCGACGGGGCGGCGGTCTCGGCGAACCTCGGGGTGAACCCGTCGCTGACGATCACCGCGCAGGCGGAGCGGGCGATGTCGTACTGGCCGAACAAGGGCGAACCGGACCCCCGGCCGCCGCTCGGGTCGGCGTACACCCGGGTGGCGGCGGTGCCCCCGCGGCACCCGGCGGTCCCGGCGGACGCCCCCGGCGCGCTGCGCCGCTGACCGGCGCTGACCGGGTGCGGCGCGCCCGGGGGCGGCCCGTGCCCGGGGCGGGTGTGACTGTCGGTAGGCTTTGCCCACATGAGCACGCCTCGCCCCGTCCTCGTGGTGGACTTCGGAGCCCAGTACGCCCAGCTCATCGCGCGCCGGGTGCGCGAGGCGAAGGTCTATTCGGAGATCGTCCCGCACTCCATGCCGGTCGCCGAGATGCTGGCGAAGGACCCGGCCGCGATCATCCTGTCCGGCGGCCCGTCCAGCGTCTACGCCCCGGACGCCCCGCAGATCGACGCCGGGTTGTTCGACGCGGGCGTGCCGGTGTTCGGCATCTGCTACGGCTTCCAGGCGATGGCCCAGGCGCTCGGCGGCACGGTCGCCCGGACCGGCAACCGGGAGTACGGCGGCACCCCGCTGCGTCCCCGGCTGCTCGATCCGGGGGTGCTGCTGCGGGACCTGCCGGCGGACCTGCCGGTCTGGATGAGCCACGGCGACGCGGTGACCGAGGCCCCCGCCGGCTTCACGGTGACCGCCGAGTCGGCCGGCGCCCCGGTCGCCGCCTTCGAGGACCTGGCCGGTCGCCGGGCCGGCGTGCAGTTCCACCCCGAGGTGGGGCACACCGCGCAGGGGCAGGAGATGCTCCGCCGCTTCCTCTACGACATCGCCGGCATCGAGCCCACCTGGACGCCGCAGAACATCATCGACGAGCAGGTGGCCCGGATCCGGGCCCAGGTCGGCGACAAGGAGGTCATCTGCGGCCTGAGCGGCGGGGTCGACTCGGCGGTCGCCGCCGCGCTGGTGCACCGGGCGGTGGGTGACCAGCTCACCTGCGTCTTCGTCGACCACGGCCTGCTGCGGGCCGGCGAGGCCGAGCAGGTGGAGAAGGACTACGTGGCGGCCACCGGCATCAAGCTCAAGGTGGTCGACGCGGCCGAGCGGTTCCTCGGCGCGCTGGCCGGGGTGACCGACCCGGAGCAGAAGCGGAAGATCATCGGCCGGGAGTTCATCCGGGTCTTCGAGGCCGCCGCCCGGGAGGTCGCCGCGCACGGCGACGTCGAGTTCCTGGTGCAGGGCACCCTCTACCCGGACGTGGTCGAGTCCGGCGGCGGCACCGGCACCGCCAACATCAAGAGCCACCACAACGTCGGCGGTCTGCCGGAGGATCTGAAGTTCGCCCTGGTCGAGCCGCTGCGCACGCTGTTCAAGGACGAGGTCCGGGCGCTCGGGCTCCAGTTGGGGCTGCCCGAGGCGATGGTGTGGCGGCACCCGTTCCCGGGGCCGGGGCTGGCCATCCGGATCATCGGCGCGGTCGACCGGGAGCGGTTGGCGCTGCTGCGCCAGGCCGACCTGATCGCCCGGGAGGAGCTGACCGCCGCCGGCCTGGACCGGGGCGTCTGGCAGTTCCCGGTGGTGCTCCTGGCCGACGTGCGCAGCGTCGGGGTGCAGGGTGACGGGCGCAGCTACGGGCATCCCGTGGTGCTGCGCCCGGTCTCCAGCGAGGACGCGATGACCGCCGACTGGTCCCGGCTGCCCTACGAGGTGGTGGCCCGGATCTCCACCCGGATCACCAACGAGGTCGCCGAGGTCAACCGGGTGGTCCTGGACGTGACCAGCAAGCCGCCGGGCACCATCGAGTGGGAGTGAGCCGGGCTCAGCCGGCCGTCGGCGGGGTCGCCGGCGGCTGAGGCTGCGGCCCGGTCACCGGCCCGCCCGGCTGCTGCGGCCAGGCGGTCGGGGCCGCCTGCGGCTGCGCCGCCGGGTGCGGCCAGGCCGGCGCGCCGGCCGGCTCCTCGGGCATCAGGAACCACATGACCGGGTACGCCAGCGCGGCGACACCGCCGGTGACCAGGGTCGCCACCGCGAACAGCACCCGGACGAGGGTGGGGTCGACGGCGAAGTAGCGGCCGAGGCCGCTGGCGACGCCGGCCACCATCCGGTCGGTGGTCGGCCTGCGGAGTTGCTTGTACGGGGCGTGGGGGGTGCTCGTCGAGGTCATGTCTCCACGGTCCGCGCCGGACGCCCCGTCGACCTCGGTGACCGCCCGGATGCCTACCCTGATCGATCCCTGAGTGACCAGCCCTGAGTCAGGAATCCGACTCTTTTCCGCGTCGGTAACGCGACCCGGGGAGAATTTGGCTCCGTGACCACCTTGCTGGAGCCGCTCCGCAGGATCGCGGCATATGCAGTCTGTGCAGATTCAGTCGGCCGAGTGTTGCTGGTCCGCGCATCGGAGCGCTCCGGCACCCCCGGCGTATGGTCCCTGCCCGGTGGGGCGGTCGACCACGGCGAGGACCCGAACCACACCGTCGTCCGGGAGACCGCCGCCGAGACGGGCCTCTCGGTCGCCGTCGCCGGCCTGGCCGACGTCCTGGCCGACATGCGCGCCCTGCCCGAGCGGGGCATCACCATCCACACCGACCGCCTGATCTACCAGGTGTCGGTACGCGGCGGCACCCTCACCGACCGGGTGGACCGCTCCACCGACCTGGCCCGCTGGTACACCCTCGACGAGGCGCGGGAGTTGCCGCTGCGGGCCTTCACCGCCCGCGCGCTGGGGCTGCCGGCGTCCTCGGCCGACGTGGTTCCCGACGAGGCCCCCGAGTTCCCCTCCTTCTACGCCGTGCCCGGCCCGGACGGGCTGCACCGGGCGCAGCGCTTCGCCGCGTACGCGGTGGCCACCGACCCGGACGGCCGGGTGCTGCTCACCCGGGTCTCCGACGGCTACCCGGGCGCGGGCTGCTGGCACCTGCCCGGCGGCGGCACCGACTACGGCGAGCAGCCGGGTGCGGCGCTGATCCGGGAACTGGTCGAGGAGACCGGGCAGACCGGCCGGCTGGTCGAGCTGCTCGGGGTGGCCAGCCACCGCGACGCCGCCTCGCTCGGCCCGGAGGGCTACCCGATCGACTGGCACGGCGTGCGGGCCTTCTACCGGGTGATGGTCGACCAGCCCGCCCCGCCGACCGTCACCGACGTGGGCGGCTCGACCTGCGAGGCCCGCTGGTTCGCCCGGGACGAGCTGGGCGCCCTGCCCACCGACCGGCTCACCGAGGTCACCGCCGAGGCCGTCCAGGCCGCCCGGCTCACCGCCTGACCGGCCCCGCCCGCCGGCCCGTCGGTGCGACCACCGGCGGCCGGTACGACGGCACCCGCCCCGCCCGGACGACCGCTAGCCTCATGATCGACGGCGGATCGCGCGGGCGGGGGAGGGTGACGTGCAGGAGCGACGACGGATCGCGGCGTACGGCTGGTGTGCGGACGAAGCGGGCCGGGTGCTGCTGGTACGCGTACGGCGCGGGGGCGGCGACAGCACCGGCGGGGCGGCGTCCGATCCGGCGGCGGGGCTCTGGCGGCTGCCCGGGGGCGCCGTGCGGCACGCGGAGCATCCGGCCGACACCGTGGTCCGCGAGTGCGCCGGGCAGACCGGGCTGGCCGTGGCGGTCGCCGGGATACGCGCCGCCGTCGCCGACCTGACCGCCGTGGACCCGGCGGACGCCGCCGGGCCGGTGCACACCGACCGGTTGGTGTTCGACGTCACGGTCCCGGGCGACCGGCCGGTGGCCGGGGGAACGCCACCGCCGGGGGTCGGCGGTGGCGACGGCCCCGGTGAGCTGGCCTGGTGCACCCCGCAGGAGGCGGCGACGCTGCCGCTGGCGTCGTTCACCGCCGACCTGCTCGGCCTGCCCGTCCCGCCGCCTCCCGCCGGCCCGCCACCCGGTGTGCCGGTCGGGCCGGCGGCGGTGGGGTCGGCCGACCGGCGGCAGCGGTTCGCCGCGTACGGGCTGGTCACCGATCCCGACGGGCGGGTGCTGCTCACGATGATCGCGCCCGGCTATCCGGGTGCCGGCCTCTGGCACCTGCCCGGCGGCGGGACCGATCACGGTGAGCAGCCGGTCGACGGTCTGTTACGGGAACTGGTGGAGGAATCGGGTCAGCGGGGCCGGGTCGACCGGCTGATTCTGGCCGATAATCTGCACAATCCGGGCGCGGTGGGTCCCGAGGGGCGGCCGTTGGACTGGCACGGCGTACGGGTGATCTACCGGGTGCTGGTCGACGAGCCGACCGGGCCGGTGGTGACCGAACAGGCCGGTGGATCGACTGCTGACGCTGCCTGGTTCACGTATTCCCAGCTCAGTGCCTTGGATATGACCGACGTCGCGGTGATCGCCACCCGGTGGGCGGTCGGCTGACGGACGCTCGACGAGCCGACCGGGTGGTGCTCCGGTAAAGTCGGCCGTGCGGTTGGCGAAGAAAACGGGCGATGAAGTCCGAAAAACGGACCCAGAAGTCCGAGATGGGAACAAGACAGCGGTTTGCGCGGTTAACGAGGTTATAAGTACCGCCGGCAGCTATCGCCAACCACCACGCCGCTGTGCAATGGTGTACTCCGCTTGAACGGCTGCCGGGCCAAGAGCGGTCCGGCACGAGACAGCCGGACACCCGCCCGCACGGGCGGCCAGCCGATCCGGTGATGGAGGAAACGTGCCGAGAGCCCCATGGCGCCGGCGTCGTACGACTGACAGTCCGCGCCCCGCAGGGCGTCGCTGGGCGGGCCGGTTGCGCCGCAGCAGCACATTCGCCCGCCAGGTACTGCTGGTCCGGGTGGGTCGCCGGGACGGTGACCAGATCAGCGGCACCGATCTGGTCCTTCCCGAGCACCGCGTCGACCGCCAGCACCGCCGGTACGGCTTCGACCGTCGCGGTATCACCCTCGACCGCGCCGAGATCGAGGCGGTCGCCCCGGTCAGCCCGGTCCTGGGCCCCACCGCCGGAGTCGACGAGTCGCCCGCGATGGCGATCCCGCTGCTCCCCGGCGCGCGTACCCCCGCCCGGCGGATGAAGTTCGCGCTGGTCAACGCCTGCACCCTGGCCAGCCTGGTGCTCGGCATCAACGCCATCTTCGTCGCCATGAACGGCCAGACCCGGATCGCGGCCCTGCTGCTGATCGCCTGCGTCGCGTTCGACGGCCTCGACGGCGCGCTCGCCCGCAAGTTCGGCGTGGCCAGCCCGTTCGGGGCCCAGATGGACTCGCTTGCCGACATGTGCTCGTTCGGCCTGGCCGCCCCGGTGGTGGTCTACGCCTCGCTGGCCGGATCGGCCCCCACCGGCGCCGCAGCGGTCGCCGCGGCCCTGGTCGCGTCGTGCGCCGCGATCCGGCTCGCCCGGTTCAACGTCTCGCCGAAGGACGGCCGGTTCTTCTGCGGCGTACCGACCACGATGGCGGCGGCGGTGCTCGCGCTCGGCGTGGCCATCGGGCTGCCGCTGCCGGCGACCGTGCAGATCGGCGGGGTGGCGCTGCTCGCCTTCGCGATGGTCTCCAGCTTCCCGTACGCGAAGCTGGCCCGGCTGGTCAAGCTGCCGCCGTGGCTGTGGCTGGCCCCGGCCGTCGGCGCGCTGGTCGACATCCGGCTCACCTTCGCCCTCGTGGTGGTGGGCTACCTGGTCAGCGGGCCGCTGCTCTGGCTGCACCAGCGCCGTACCGCCTGACCCGTCCGCAGCGACAACGACAGGGGCGCCGCGACCGCGGCGCCCCTGTTCGCATCGGTACCGGGTCTGCTCAGCTCCAGCGGGCGATGACCGAGGAACCGCCGACCACCTTGTCGCCGGGGCCGACCAGCGGCGTGGCGGCGTCGGCCGGCAGGTAGACGTCGGTACGGGAGCCGAAACGGATCAGCCCGAACCGCTCCCCCCGGGCCAGCAGCGCCCCCACCGGAGCCCGCTGCACGATCCGGCGGGCGATCAACCCGGTCCGCTGCGCCACCACCACCGTGCCGTGTTCGGTGTCCAGCACCGTGTACGCGGCGACGTTGTGCTCCGCGTCCGGCTTCATCGCGTTGACGAAGCCGCCGTCGGCGACGAAGTAGTCGACCACCTTGCCGGCCACCGGCGAGCGGTTGACGTGCACGTCCAGCACCGACAGGAAGACCGCGATCCGCAGCCACTCGCCGTCGCCGAACCGCTCGTCGTACAGCCGTTGCACCGACAGCACCTGACCGTCGGCGGCGGCGACCACCGCGGACGGGTCCTCCGGCACGTCCCGCTGCGGGTCCCGGAAGAACGCGGCCACCGGGGCGGCGGCGAGCGCCGGCACCAGCCACAGCTTCGACTTCGGCCGGGCGACCCGGGCGACGGCGGCCAGGCCGAGCGCGATACCGGCCGCGGCGACCCCGTTCGAGTCGATGTGCATGCCCCGGGTCAGCGGCACACTCGACGGCCGGTACGCCGGGGCGAGCCGGGCGGCCGACGCGGCACCGGCGGGGGTGAACCGCAGGTGGTGCACCCGTACCGGCGGGGAGTTGCGCAGCACCAGGTCGGAACGCACACCGTGCAGCACGCCGTGCCGGTCCAGCTCGGCGGCGGCCCCCCCGGTACGGAACACCGGCGCGGCGACGCTGAGCACCGCGCCGTCGGTCAGGTACTTGGTGAGGCCGTCGACGGCGTCGCGGGCCTCCTCACCGGTGCCGGTGAACGGCTCGGCGGCGATGACCAGCTCGGCGGCGTCCGCCTCGGCCAGCGAGTCGACCACCCGTACCCGGTCGGCCACCCAGCGGCCCTGGGCCGTCACGTGGTCGCGCAGCGTGGCGGCGTCGGTCGTCGGGCCCGGCACGACGGTCAGCGTGTCGCCCGGCAGCAGCGCGTCGATCGCCGCGGCGAGGACCGCGGTCCCCGGGGCCGCACCCACCAGCAGGGCGGCCTTCGGGTCGTTGCGTCGGGCGAGTTCGGCGACGAGGGTACGGGCGGCACGCTCGCCGATGCGGACCGGACCGGGCGGACCGGAGGGGCGCACGGCGGGGGACTGGGTCATGTCGGGCGGGCTCCTGACGGGGTAGACGGACGTCGCGGCGGGACCGCCTCGGGTGCCCGGACGAGGCGCACCCGGGCCGGTGCCGGGCCGCCCGGCGCGCGGCCACCGGCGGGGCTCGGCCGACTGAGGCGGGATCTCCCCGGCCAGCATACGAGCCGGCGGAGGCCGCCCGCACCGGCGCGGTCAGCTCGGCGGCAGTGGTGGGGTGCCGGGTGGACCGGTGACCGGGTCGTCGGCCGGCCACCGCCGAGTGTCCCCGTCGTCGACCCGGGCCGGCTCGTCCTGCCCGGGCAGGCGGTCCACCGCGTCCGGCCGTCCCGGCTCGTCCGCCGGGTCACCGAGGTGCAGTTCGGCGGTGTCCCGCCAGCCGACCCGTTCGTCGGACCCACCCGAAGAACCGCCCACGGGGCTGCCCGTCGGGCCGCTGACCTGCCCACTCACCGGCCGGCCCGCCGGGTCGGCCGGGGCCGGGGTGGGGGTCGCGGCGCTGCCGTCGGCCGGGGACCCGGCGTCGGTGGTCCGCGCCGACCGGACCGCGCCGACCAGGCCGAGCAGCCCGATCAGCACCAGCGCGCCGGCCAGGAACCAGCCCACCGCCGGCAGGGCCAACCCGAGGATCTGGGCCAGCAGCCACCAGAGGGCGAGGCCGACGAAGAGCAGCCCGAAGACGAACGACACCAGGTCGGTGCGGTGGGCCTTCACCGGGTCACCTCCAGGTTGCCGGCGTTGACCTGGACGGTGAGCCGCAGCGTGCCGCCGCCGGCCCCGTCCGGGCCCAGGTCGGTGACCTGCCGTGCCTGTCCCTCGAATCCGGCGCTACGTCGCCCGAACACGGTCGCCTCCCCGGCCTTGACGTTGGTCACCACGGTGACGTCCACGTTCGGCGGGACCACGATGGTGGCCTCCCCGAAGTTGACCACCACGGTGAGGTCGGTGTCCCGCTTGTCGAAGTCCACCGCGCGCAGGTCCAGGGTGGTGTCGCCGAAGCTGTTCTCGTAGCGGTCGGCCAGCTCCCGGTAACTGGTGGGTGCCCAGGTGACCGCCCCGTCGACGCCCCGGACCCGGTCGTAGGACTCGGCGACGGTGGCGACGGCGAGCGCGGCGGCGGCGACCAGACCGAGGGCGATCAGCCAGCGGGCCCGCCCGAACCAGGTGCCCACCAGCAGGCCGAGCCCGATGGTGGCGAGCACCGCCGCGAAGTAGCCGGCCGCGCCGATCGGGAAGACGTCCAGCAGGTCCAGGATGGCCACCACGCCGAGGACCAGGAAGATCAGTGAGAAGGTCGCGGCACCCAGTGCCGAGCGTTCCTTCGGCTTCTTCGGCGGCTTGACCCGGGGCGCGGGCGGGGGCGGGCCTGACCCGGCGTACGGGCCGTGCGGGGCGAACGGTGGCCGGTAGCCCGTACCGGGTGGCGGGACGGCCGCCGGTGCGGCGGCGGGTCGACCGGGCACCGGTGGGCGGGGCGGCCAGCCCGGCGCC
>NZ_JACGMO010000150.1:0-16899 GCF_015354745.1 Micromonospora sp. S-DT3-3-22 | reverse complement strand
CAGCGCCACCCGACCGGGACGGCGGTACCGGGTCCGGGGGGCGGCCGGGCGGGACCGGTGCGCCCCGCCCGCGCCGAGCGCCGCCCGCAGCGGGGCCAGGGTGTCGTTGGTGAGCCGCCCCGCCCAGACCAGGTCCCAGATCGCCGCGGTCAGGGCGGCGTCGTCGGTGGAGCCCACCCGGTCGGCCAGCGAACGGAAGAACAGCGCCTGACCGTCGGCGAGCGCGTCCAGCACGGCGTCGTGCAGCGGGGTGCCGGCGAAGCCGTCGTCCGGCGGGGGGAGCAGCAGCGGCGCGACGTCCGCGTACGCCAGGGTGAGCCAACCGTCGCCGCCGGAGATCGCCCCCGAGCCGGCCCAGACCACCTCCCCACCGGCGCACAGCTCGTCGAGCTGGGCGGGGGAGTAGTCGGCGACCCGGGCGGGCAGCACCAGCCGCTCCCACGCCGACGCCGGCACCGCCGTGCCCTGCAACTGCTCGACGGCGGCGGCCACCGCCTCCACCCCGCGCGCCGACGAGCCGATCTGCTGCCAGCGGGGCAGGAAACCGGCCAGCACCCGGGGCGGCACCGGCTCGATCTCCCGGCGCAGCGCGGCGAGCGACCGGCGGCGCAGCAGCCGCAGCACCTCGGCGTCGCACCACTGGGTGCCGACGCTGTCCGGGACGAACTCGCCGGAGACCACCCGCCCGGTCGCGGCGAGCCGCCGCAACGCCTGCTCCACCACGAACACCCCGAGCCCGAACCGGGCGGCGCAGGTCGCGGCGGCGAACGGCGCGTGGGTACGGGCGTACCG
The DNA here is from genome assembly GCF_015354745.1 of Micromonospora sp. S-DT3-3-22. Lineage (NCBI taxonomy): Bacteria > Bacillati > Actinomycetota > Actinomycetes > Micromonosporales > Micromonosporaceae > Micromonospora > Micromonospora sp. S-DT3-3-22. The sequence goes on along the minus strand of NZ_JACGMO010000150.1, from coordinate 16,107 downwards.
GGCGACCAGGTCGCCGAGCGGATCGGCCACCGGCGTCAGGTACGCCTCGGCCACCCCCACGGGCAGCGCCACCCCGAGCGCGTCACGCAGCCGGGCGGCGTCCTCGATGCCCACCCAGCGGTCCTCGCCGGCGATCCGGACCCGCAGCACCCGGCGGGCCGCCGCCAGCTCGGTCAGCCAGCCCTCCGGTACGCCCCGCTCGGCCAGCTCCGCCCCGGTCAGGTCGCCGACGACCCGGAGCAGCTCGACCACGTCCTCGGCGTCGCGGGGGCGGCGCTGGTCGGTGCGCCAGCGCAACTGCCGACCGGTCTCGGCGAGCACCGCCGGGTCGAGCAGCTCGCGCAGGTCGACCCGGCCGAGCAGCTCACCGAGCAGCGCCGAGTCCAGCGCCAGCGCGGCGGCCCGCCGCTCGGCCAGCGGGGCGTCCCCCTCGTAGAGGAACGCGCCGACGTAGCCGAACAGCAGCGACCGGGCGAACGGCGAGGGGCGTTCGCTCTCCACCTCGACCAGGCGGACCTTCCGGCTGGCCAGGTCGCGCATCAGCTCGGCCAGGGCGGGCTGGTCGAAGACGTCCTGGAGGCACTCCCGGGCGGCCTCCAGGGTGACCGGGAAGTCGGCGTACTCGCGGGCCACGTCGAGGAGCTGGGCGGCGCGTTGGCGTTGCTGCCACAGCGGTTGCCGGCGGCGCGGGTCCCGCCGGGGCAGCAGCAGCGACCGGGCGGCGCACTCGCGGAACCGGGCGGCGAACAGCGCGGAGGTGCCCACCGAATCCTCGACCAGCTGGGCGATCTCGTCGGGGGCGAAGACCACCACGTCCGCGCCGGGCGGCTCGTCGGCGGTGTCCGGCAGCCGCACCACGATCCCGTCGTCGGACGGCATCACCTGGGCGTCCACCCCGTAGCGTTCGGCCAGCCGGCGGCCGATGGCCAGCGCCCACGGGCCGTTGACCCGGGCGCCGAGCACGCTGTGCACGGCGAGCCGCCAGTCGCCCAGCTCGTCGCGGAACCGCTCGACCAGCACCGTGCGGTCGTCGGGCAGCGAGCGGGTGGCGGCCTGCTGTTCCCGCAGGTAGGCCATCAGATTGTCGGCCGCCCAGTCGTCCAGGCCACCGGCACGCAACGCGGCGCGGGCGGTGTCGTCGTCCTGGCGCAGCAACACCCGGACCCGGCTGCCGATGGCCCGGCCCAGCTCGACCGGCCGGCCCAACTGGTCGCCCTTCCAGAACGGCATCCGGGCCGCCTGGCCGGGCGCGGGGGAGACCAGCACCCGGTCGGGGGTGATCTCCTCGATCCGCCAGGACGAGGAGCCGAGCAGGAAGACGTCACCGACCCGTGACTCGTAGACCATCTCCTCGTCCAGCTCGCCGACCCGGGCGGCGCGTTCCGCCCCGGCCAGGAACACCCCGAACAGGCCCCGGTCGGGGATGGTGCCGCCACTGGTGACGGCGAGGCGCTGGGCACCCGGGCGGCCGGTGAGCAGGTCGGTGGCCCGGTCCCAGACCAGCCGGGGCCGCAGCTCGGCGAAGGCGGTCGACGGGTAGCGGCCGGAGAGCATGTCGAGCACCGCGTGCAGCGCCGAGTCGGGCAGCTCGGCGAAGGGCGCGGCCCGGCGGACCAGCACCGCCAGGTCGCCGACCGACCAGGGTTCGAGGGCGACCATGGCGACGATCTGCTGGGCGAGCACGTCGAGCGGGTTGCGCGGGTAGTGCAGCTCCTCGATCGCGCCGGCCGCCATCCGCTCGGCGACCACCGTGCAGGAGAGCAGGTCGCCCCGGTGCTTGGGGAAGACCACGCCCCGGGACACCGCGCCCACCTGGTGCCCGGCCCGGCCGACCCGTTGCAGGCCGGCCGCGACGCTCGGTGGGGCCTCGATCTGCACCACCAGGTCGACCGCGCCCATGTCGATGCCCAGCTCCAGGCTGGAGGTGGCCACCACGGCGGGCAGCCGGCCGGACTTGAGCGCCTCCTCGATCTGCTTGCGTTCCTCCCGGGAGACGCTGCCGTGGTGGGCGCGGGCGATCACCGCCTCCGCGCCGGCCGCCGTGCCCGACTGGGCCATCGCCTCGGCCGGCGGGCGGGGCGTGCGCAGCGGCCCCACCGGGCCGCCCCACCGTCGCGCCCCACCCGGGTCGCCGTCCGGGTCGGCCGGCGGGCCGGTGGCGGCTTCCCGCTCCTCGGTGGCCAGCTCGTTGAGCCGGGCGCAGAGCCGCTCGGCGCTGCGCCGCGAGTTGGTGAACACGATGGTCGAGCGGTGTGCCCGGATCAGCGCGAAGACCCGTTCCTCGACGGCCGGCCAGATGGACGCCCGGCGCGGGCCGGGGCCGCCCAGGTCGTCCTCAGGCGGCTGCTCGGTCTCGTCGAGCCGGGTCATGTCCTCCACCGGGACCTGGACGCTCACCTCGATCGTCTTGGGGGTGGCCGGCTGGACCACGTCGACCGGGCGGGCGCCGCCGAGGAAGCGGGCGCAGGCGTCGATCGGCCGGACGGTGGCGGACAGGCCGATCCGCTGGGCGGGCCGGGCCAGCAGCCCGTCGAGGCGTTCCAGGGAGAGCGCCAGGTGGGCGCCGCGCTTGGTGCCGGCGACGGCGTGCACCTCGTCGACGATGACCGTCTCGACACCGCGCAGCGATTCCCGGGCGGCGGAGGTGAGCAGCAGGAACAACGATTCGGGGGTGGTGATGAGGATGTCCGGCGGGGTGCGGGCGAAGGCCCGCCGCTCGTCGGCGGGGGTGTCGCCGGTACGCATGCCGACGGTGATGTCGGGCGGTGCCACGCCGAGCCGGGTGGCCGCCTGCCGGATGCCGGCGAGCGGGGCGCGGAGGTTGCGTTCGACGTCGACCGCCAGTGCCTTGAGCGGGCTGACGTAGAGCACCCGGCAGCGGTGCCGGGCGTCGGCCGGGGGTGGGGCGTCGGCCAGCCGGTCGAGCGACCAGAGGAACGCCGCGAGCGTCTTGCCCGAGCCGGTGGGCGCGACCACCAGGGCGTTGCGGCCGGCGGCGATCGAGCGCCAGGCGCCGGTCTGGGCGGCGGTGGGAGCGGCGAAGGCGGCGGTGAACCACTCCCGGGTGGCCGGACCGAACCCGGCCGGGACCGCCGCCCCGCCCGTTGCGCCCTCCCGCCCCGTCACGCCCCCATCCTGCCCCGGCGGTGTGACATTCCGCCGGAACCGCTGATGTTCTGCCCGGCTAAGAGAAAATTGCACGCTGATTGTACGTTTTGCGGTTTAAGTCTTACTTAACTGCTTGCTTGCGACCCACAACATAAAGTAACTTCTCCCGGAACGCCGCACCAGGTGAAAGGAATCGGATGTTCGTCGAGGAGCGTGGCCCGACGCCCGGCACCGACGTGCTCATCCGCAAGGTCGAAGGTCACCTCACCGCCCTGCGGACCAGTCTGCGCGGCCCCGAGCTGGCGCTCGCCGAGCGTCTCGCCGACAGCCTGCGGGAACTGGTCGTCTCCACCGCCCAGTCCAGCGCCGCCGACCGTGGTCAGGTGCGGGTCGCCGTGCACTATTTCGTGCTCCGGCGGGAGAGTCGCGGCGCGATGCTGCCGGTGCGTTCGCTCGCCGTCGCCCAGCGGGTGGTCGACAAGGTCGCCCTCCAGCTCGGCCGCCCCGACCTGCTCGTCGAGCCCCGACGTGCCCTGACGTCCGCGCTCCCCGGCGGTGACGCCCCGTCCGGCTGACCGGACGATTTCGGAGAAAACGCCCCATAGCGGGCGGAACTGGCGTGTGATCGGTGCTGGCCGGACAACTCGCCCGGCGCGCGCCGCCAGTTCGACGGGGAGGACGCGTGCTCGTACTGCTGCTCCTCCACCTGGCGGCGGCGCTCCTCGCGCCGCTGCTGGTCCGCTGGTGGGGCCCGCGCGCCTGCTACCCGCTCGCGCTGGTGCCCGCCGCCGCCCTCGGCTGGGCCCTGACCCGCACCCCGGCGGTCCGCGACGGCGGCGCGGTCGTCGAGACGTACCACTGGATCGGCCAGCTGGGCCTCGACGTGGCGCTGCGGATGACGACGCTGTCCTGGCTGATGACCCTCCTGGTCGGCGGGGTCGGCGCGCTCGTCCTGGTCTACTGCGGCCGCTACTTCGCCCCCGGCGCGGCGGGCCTGCCCCGGTTCGTCGCGGTGCTCGTCGCCTTCGCCGGGGCCATGCTCGGCCTGGTCCTCTCCGACGACCTGCTGCTGCTCTACGTCTTCTGGGAACTCACCACAGTCTTCTCCTACCTGCTCATCGGGCACAGCACCGAGCGCCGCTCCAGCCGCTGGGCGGCGGCCCAGGCGCTCACCGTCACCACCCTCGGCGGGCTGGCCATGCTGCTCGGCTTCCTGATCCTCGGCGGGCACGCCGGCACCTACCGCTGGTCGGAGATCGCCGCCGCGCCACTGCCCGGCGGCGCGACGCTGGTCGCGGCGGTGCTGCTGATCCTGACCGGCGCGCTGGCCAAATCGGCGATCGTGCCGTTCAACGGCTGGCTGCCGGTGGCGATGGCAGCGCCCACCCCGGTCAGCGCCTACCTGCACGCGGCGGCGATGGTCAAGGCCGGCGTCTACCTGGTCGGCCTGCTCGCCCCGGTGCTCGCCGGCACCGGCCCGTGGCGGCCGGTGCTGCTCACCCTCGGCCTGGTCACCATGCTCGTCGGCGGCTGGGCGGCGCTGCGCCAGTGCGACCTGAAACTGCTGCTGGCCTACGGCACGGTCAGCCAGCTCGGCCTGCTGACCGTGACGATCGGCACGGGCAGCGCGGACGCCGCGCTCGCCGGGGTGGCGATGCTGCTCGCCCACGCCCTGTTCAAGGCGGCCCTGTTCCTCGTCGTCGGCATCATCGACCACGACGTCGGCACCCGCGACCTGCGGGAACTCTCCGGCCTCGGCCGTCGGGCCCCGGCGCTGGCGGTGGTCGCCACGCTCGCCGCCGCCTCGATGGCGGGCGTGCCGCCGCTGCTCGGCTTCGTCGCCAAGGAGGCGGTCTTCGCCGCCCTGGCCACCCGCCCGGTGGTGCTCGCCGGGCTGGTCCTGGGCACCGTGCTCACCGTCGCCTACAGCATCCGCTTCCTCTGGGGCGCCTTCGCCACCCGCCCCGGCACCGCCGCGACCGCACCGGAACCGGTCCCGCTGCCGATGCTCGCCCCACCCGCCCTGCTCGCGGTCGCCGGGCTGGTCGCCGGCCCGGCCGCCGCCGCACTGAACGGCCTGCTCGGCCCGTACGCGGAACTCTTCGGCCCGCCGCACGACACGCTCGCCCTCTGGCACGGCCCGACCCCCGCCCTCGGCCTGTCCGCGCTGGCGCTGGCCGGCGGGGCCGCGCTGCACGCGGTACGCGGCCCGCTCGCCCCGGCGCTGGCCCGCTGGAAGCTGCCGTTCACCGGCAACCAGGGGTACGAGTTTGTCACCCACCGCTTCGACCGGCTCGCCATCGAGGTCACCGGGGCCACCCAGCGCGGCTCGCTGCCGCTGTACCTGGGCACCGTCCTGCTGGCCCTGGTGCTGGTGCCGGGCGCGGCCCTGCTCAGCACCGACCCGTGGCAGACCCGGATCGCGGTCTGGGACAGCCCGCTGCAACTGGTGGTGGGGCTGGTCATCGGGGTCGCGGCGGTCTTCGCGGTCAGCGCCCGACGGCGGCTGACCGCGATGCTGCTGGTCGGGGTGACCGGCTACGGCACCGCGATGCTGTTCGTGCTCTACGGGGCACCCGACCTGGCGTTGACCCAGTTCCTGGTGGAGACCGCCACCATCGCCGTGTTCGTGCTGGTGCTGCGCCGGCTGCCGGAGCGGTTCTCGGCCCGGCCGCTGCGCCGCAGCCGGTGGGCCCGCCGGGCGCTCGGCGTCGCCGTGGGCGTGGTGCTGGCCGGGCTGGCGCTGATCGCCTCCGGGGCCCGGACCGCGGTGTCCATCTCCACCGCCTTCCCGGCGCTCGCCGTCGCCGAGGGGCACGGCCGCAACGTGGTCAACGTGACCCTGGTGGACATCCGGGCCTGGGACACCATGGGCGAGATCTCGGTGCTGGTGGTGGCCGCCACCGGGGTGGCCAGCCTGATCTTCGAGCGGTCCCGCACCGGGCCGCGACCCCGTCGGGTGGAACCCGCCGCACCCGGCCACGGCGACCGGCCGGTCTGGCTGCGGGGCGGGGCCACCCTGCACGCGCGCCGCCGGTCCATCGTCTTCGAGGTGGTGACCCGGCTGCTGTTCCACACGATCGTGCTGTTCTCGCTGTTCCTGCTCTTCTCCGGCCACAACGCACCCGGCGGCGGCTTCTCCGGTGGCCTGGTGGCGAGCCTGGCGCTGGCCGTGCGCTACCTCGCCGGCGGCCGGTACGAACTGGCCGAGGCGGCTCCGGTCGGGGCGGGCACGGTGCTCGGCGCCGGCCTGGCGATCTCCGTCGGCGGGGGTGTGGTCTCCCTGCTGACCACCGGCACCGTGCTGGAGAGCACCCGGGTCGACCTGCCGCTGCCCGGCCTCGGCGGGCCGTACCTGGTCACCTCGCTCTTCTTCGACATCGGCGTCTACCTGATCGTGGTGGGGCTGATGCTGGACATCCTGCGCAGCCTCGGCGCCGAGATCGACAGGCACATCGAGGCGGCCGGCAAGTCCGACCGGGGGCTCGTCGTCGACCACGAGGGGGACCGGCGGTGAGGGACGGCGGGGCGGGCCCGACGCTGGTGCTGGTGATCGCCGTGGGCGTGCTCACCGCCACCGGGGTGACCCTGCTGCTGGAACGCAGCCTCACCCGCATCCTGCTCGGCGTCATCCTGCTCGGCAACGGGGTGAACCTGCTCATCCTGCTCGGTGGCCGCTCCGGTGGGGCGCCGGTGGTGGGCGCCGGCCCGGACGACGAGATGAGCGACGCGCTGCCGCAGGCGATGGTGCTCACCGCCATCGTGATCACCTTCGGGCTGACCGCGTTCCTCGCCGCCGTGGCGTACCGGAGCTGGTATCTCGGCGGCGACGACGAGGTCCAGGACGACGTGGAGGACCAGCAGATCGTCGCGCTCGCCGCGCGCAACGAGGTGGCCAACGCCGACCTCGGTGGTGAGGGGCCCGGCGACGACCCCGAACAGGTGGACCCGGAACCGCCGCAGCGCCGGCCCCACCGACCGGGCGGCACCCGGTGAACCGCCTCGTGCCGCTGCCGGTGGTGGTGCCGCTGCTCGGGGCCGCCCTCACCCTGATCCTGGTCAGCCGGCCCCGGTTGCAGCGCGCCGTCAGCGTGCTCGCGCTCACCACCAACCTGGTGGTCGCGGTGCTGCTGCTGGTACGGGCCTACCGGGACGGGCCGGTGGTGACCGAGGCGGGGGGCTGGCCGGCGCCGGTCGGCATCGTGCTGGTCGCCGACCAGCTCGCCGCGTTGATGCTGGTGGTCTCGTCGGCGGTCACGCTCTGCGTGCTGTTCTACTCCATCGGCCAGGGCCGCGCCGAGACCAGCGAATCCGCACCGGTGAGCATCTACCACCCCACCTACCTGGTGCTGACCGCCGGAATCTGCAACGCGTTCCTCGCCGGTGACCTGTTCAACCTCTTCGTCGGGTTCGAGATCCTGCTCGCGGCGAGCTTCGTGCTGATCACCCTGGGCGGCACCGAGGCCCGCATCCGCACCGGTTCGACGTACGTGGTGGTCAGCATCCTCTCCTCGATGATCTTCCTGGCCGCCGTGGGACTGGTGTACGCGGCCACCGGCACCCTCAACCTCGCGCAGCTCGCCGGCCGGCTCGACGCCCTGCCCGGCGGTGTACGGCTGGCGTTGCAGCTGATGCTGCTGCTCGCCTTCGGCATCAAGGCGGCGCTCTTCCCGCTGTCCGCCTGGCTGCCGGACAGCTACCCGACCGCCCCGGCGCCGGTCACCGCCGTCTTCGCCGGCCTGCTCACCAAGGTCGGCGTCTACGCGATCATCCGGACCGAGACGCTGCTCTTCCCCGGCGGCGAGGCGTCCACCCTGCTGATGGTGGCGGCCGGACTGACCATGGTGGTCGGCGTGCTCGGCGCGGTCGCCCAGTCGGACATGAAGCGGCTCTTCTCGTTCACCCTGGTCAGCCACATCGGCTACATGATCTTCGGGGTGGCGTTGGGCACCACCGCCGCGCTCTCCGGCGCGATCTTCTACGTGGTGCACCACATCACCATCCAGACCACCCTGTTCCTGGTCGCCGGCCTGGTCGAGGAGCGGGCCGGCAGCACCGACCTGCGCCGGCTCGGCGGGCTGGCCCGGATCGCCCCGCTGCTGGCGGTGCTCTACTTCGTCCCCGCGATGAACCTGGCCGGCATCCCCCCGTTCTCCGGTTTCCTCGGCAAGGTCGGCCTGCTCCAGGCCGGGGTGGCGCACGGCGGCGCGCTGCCCTGGGTGCTGGTCGTCGCCGGCACGCTGACCAGCCTGCTCACCCTCTACGCCGCCTCCCGGGTGTGGAACATCGCGTTCTGGCGGGCCCCGCGGCTCGCCACCGCCGACCCGGTGCCCCGGCTGCCCGCGCTGATGATCGGGGCCACCGCCGCCCTGGTGGTGCTGGGGCTGGCGCTCACCGTCGCCGCCGGCCCGCTGTTCCAGGTCACCGCCGACGCCGCCGTCGACCTGCGGCTGCGTACCCCGTACGTGCGGGCCGTGCTGCCCGGCGGCCCGTCGTGACCGGCCCGTCGCCCGCCGGGCGTACCGGCGGGTCGCCGCCGCGTACCGGCCGCCGCCGGGACCAGCTCATCGCCCTCGGCTGGCTGGTCGTGGTCTGGAACCTGCTCTGGGGGCACTTCTCCCCGGCCAACCTGCTCGCCGGCCTGCTGGTCGGCGGGGCGGTGCTGCTGTTCTTCCCGCTCCCGCCGGTCTCCTTCGGCGGTCGGCTGCGGCCCCGGGCGCTGCTCCGGCTCGCCGGGGTCTTCGTCGTCGAGCTGGTCAGCGCCAGCATCCACGTCGCCACCATCGCCGTACGCCCCGGCTTCCGCCCGCGCGGCGCGATCATCGGGGTGCGGCTGCGGGTCCGTACCGACCTGAACCTGGCGCTCACCGCCGAGCTGCTCTCCCTCGTGCCGGGCACCCTGATCGTCGAGGTCGACCGGGACGCCGGCGTCCTCTACGTGCACGTGCTCGACGTGCGGTCCCCGGCCGACCTGACCGGCAGCCGGGACCGCATCCTCGCCGTCGAGGAACGGATCGTGCGGGCCGTCGGCTCCGCCGCCGAGCTGCGGCAGCTCACCACCGAACCCACGGAGGCACCGTGACCGTCGTCCTCGCAGTCGTCCTGACCGTGCTGCTGTCGACCACCGCCCTGCTGGCGCTGGCCCGGATCTACCGTGGCCCGTCGCTGCTGGACCGGGTCATCGCCGCCGACCTGCTGCTCGCCACCATGCTCGGCGCGGTCGGCGCGGAGGCGGCGGTGAACCGGCACGCCACCACGCTGCCGGTGCTGGTGGTGCTCTCCCTGCTCGGCTTCGTCGGCTCGGTCGCCCTGGTCCGCTTCGCCGCCCGGGAGGAATCGTGACCCCGCCCGCAGGCCACCACCGGGTGCCGGGCCGGGACCCCATGCCGGGTCACGGCCGGGTGCCGGGTCACGGCCGGGTCGCGTCGGTTCCGGCCGGGGGAGGGCGGGCGTGAGCGTGGGTACGGTGATCGACTGGCTGGCCGCCGTCGCCCTGGTCTGCGGGGCGCTGCTCAGCCTCGCCGCCGGGATCGGCGTGCTGCGCTTCCCGGACGTGCTGGACCGGATGCACGCCGCCACCAAACCCCAGGTGCTCGGGGTGCTGCTGTTGCTGCTGGGGCTGGCGCTGCGGCTGCGTACCGCCGCCGACCTGGGCATGATCATGCTGGTCGGGGTCTTCCAGCTGGCCACCGCCCCGGTGGCCGCCCAGATGATCGGCCGGGCCGCCTACCGGTCCGGCCGGGTCGACCGCAGCCTGCTCGACGTCGACGAACTTGCCGAGGACCCGCCCCGGACCGGTGAATAGCGGGACGAGCAGGAACTTTGTCCCCACCCTCAGCGGGCGTCCAGCAACCGCCGATAGAATTACGGCATGATCGACTCTTCTGCCCAGGAGGGCAGCAGTAGCCAGCCGGGTCGTGCCCGGCAATCCCCCGCCCCGACGTCCACGGGAGCCCTGAGCGACCCGTGTTGATCGTCGTCGGCCTCGCACTCATCATCGTTCTCACCGCCGCCACCGGCTACTTCGTAGCCCAGGAGTTCGGCTACGTCGCCGTGGACCGGGGCAAGCTCAAGCAGCTCGCCGACGACGGCGACGCCAAGGCCGCCCGCGCCCTGGAGGTCACCGGGCGGCTGTCGTTCATGCTCTCCGGGGCGCAGCTCGGCATCACCGTGACCGCCCTGCTGGTCGGTTACGCCGCCGAACCCTACCTCGGTGCCGGGCTGGCCGAGCTGCTCGGCGGCGTGGGCGTCTCCACCGCCGTCAGCCTGCCGCTGTCAGTGGCGTTGGCGCTGGTCATCGCCACCGTCGTGCAGATGGTCCTCGGTGAACTCGCCCCCAAGAACCTGGCCATCGCCCGCCCCGAGGTATTGGCGCGGGCGCTGAGCCGGTCCACCCTGATCTATCTGAAGATCGCCGGGCCGCTGATCACGCTCTTCGACCGGGCCGCCGTCCGGCTGTTGCGTCGGGTCGGCATCGAGCCGATCGAGGAACTGCCCAGCGGCGCCACCCCGGCCGACCTGGAGCAGATCATCGCCGAGTCCCGGGAGGAGGGGCACCTCGACGCCGAGATGTCCGACCTGCTCGACCGGGGTCTCGACTTCCGGGAGCTGACCGCCGGGGAGGCCATGGTGCCCCGGGTCGACGTGCACACCATCCGGTCGCACGAACCGGTCAGCCGGGTGGTCGAGCTGCTCGACACCGGTCACTCCCGGTTTCCGGTACGCGGCGTCGACGGCGTCGACGACCTCGTCGGCGTGGTCGGCATCGCCGACGTGCTCGGGGTGCCGCCGGCCGAGCGCGCCACCACCCCGGTCAGCGCGGTGGCCGTACCGCCGCTGCTGGTGCCGGAGACGTTGCCGCTGCCCACGGTGCTGGACCGGCTGCGGTCCGGGCACCGGCAGCTCGCCTGCGTGGTCGACGAGTACGGCGGCTTCGCCGGCGTGATCACGCTGGAAGACATCGCCGAGGAACTCGTCGGACCGATCCGCGACGAGGACGACCCGCCCGAGCCGGCTCCGATCCGGCAGGACGACGGCTCCTGGGTGGTGCCGGCCCGCTGGCGGATCGACGAGGTCGCCGACAGCACCGGCATCGCCCTGCCCGAGGCCCCCGAGTACGACACCCTCTCCGGGCTGGTCATGCGGGAGCTGGGCCGGGTGCCCGAGGTGGGTGACCGGCTGGAGATCAGCCTGCCGGTCGACCCCGACGAGCCGGCGGAACGGCCGACGGCCCTGGTCGAGGTGCTCGCCGTGGACCGGCACGTGGCCGACTCCGTCCGGCTCACCCTGGCCGGCGACCAGAATCCCGACGGACAGCCCCCGGCCACCCACGGCGGAGGGGACCGACGTCGCGGGACGAACGTCCGCACCACCGGCGACGGGGGCGACCGACGCGGCGGCGCGAACGCCAGGGCCACCGGCGGCGGTGCCGACGTGCGCGTCACCCAGGGTCGGGAGGAGCGGGCATGAGCCCCACCGTCGCACTGCTGGTGTCGGTGCTGCTGCTCGCCCTCAACGGATTCTTCGTGGCCGCCGAGTTCGCCCTGGTGGCGGCCAAGCGCTACCGGCTGGAACAGACCGCCGCCTCGGGCAGCCGGGCCGCCCGCGCCGCCCTGGACGGGGTACGGGAACTCTCCCTGATGCTGGCCGGCGCGCAGCTCGGCATCACCCTGTGCACCCTGGGGCTGGGTGCGCTGGCCGAACCGGCGATCGAACACCTGATCAGCCCGCTGCTGCACACCGTCGGCCTGCCGGAGGCGGCCAGCCACATCGTCGCGTTGATCTTCGCGTTGGGGCTGGTGACGTTCCTGCACCTGGTGGTCGGCGAGATGGCCCCGAAGTCGTGGGCGATCACCGACGCCGAGCGCTCGGCGACGCTGCTGGCGCTGCCGTTCCGGGCCTTCGCCCGGGTCGCCCGCCCGGTGCTGTCCCTGCTCAACGCTTTGGCCAACGCGATGCTGCGGCTGGTCGGGGTGCAACAGCAGGACCAGCTCGCCCAGGTCCACGGCCCGGACGAGCTGCGCATCCTGCTCGAACAGTCCCGCGAGCACGGGCTGCTCGGCGCCGAACAACACCAGATGCTGACCAGCATGCTGGAGTTGCAGGGCACCACCGTCGCCCAGGTGATGGAACCCTTCGACCAGATCGTCACGGTCCACCGCAACGACACCGCCGAGCGGATCGAGCAGGTCAGCCGGGACAGCGGCCGGTCCCGGCTCGCCGTCCTCGACGACGGCGGCGAGGTGTGCGGGCTGGTGCACGTACGGGAGGCCGTCCGGGCCGTCACCACCAGCCGGGCGGCCACCGCCGCCGAGCTGATGACCCGGTCGTTCACCCTGCCCGCCACCTCATCGGTCACCGAGGCGGTCGCCGCGATGCGCGCCGACCAGGCTCAGTTGGCGCTGGTCCGCAACGGCGGCGGCCCGACCCGGCCGATCGGTTTCGTGGCGCTGGAGGACCTCCTCGAAGAGGTCATCGGCGAGTTCGACGACGAGACCGACCCGATCCCCCGGGGCCGCCGCATGCGCTGACGGTCGTACCGCCCGTCGTTCTGCAAGATCGACTTAACGGGTGCGATGTGGTGGTGTCGCAGTGGGGTTGACACCGCTACATTGCCCCCATCGCGTCGATCAACGAGGCTGCGCGCCCCGCCCGGCCGGTGTCCGGGTGGAGGAGTGCCGGGCCGGTGAGCGGGAACCCGCACGGTCATGCGGTTGACCGGGGTGTCCCGGGAATCCGGTGTGACCGGGTTGTCGGTGAGCACCACCCTCACCAATCCGAGCACCCGCCCGGGGCTGCGGCTGCCGGGGCGGGTGACCCTCAGCGCCGGGTCGCAGGACGTGCCGATCCGGCACGTACGGCTGGGTCTGGTGGCGACCGCCGAACCGGAGGACCCCCGTTCGCCCCGTCGCCTCGTGCAGTACCACCAGGTGCCGGTGGGGGGACGGTTCGTCGTACCGGCGGGGCGGCGGCGGGCCATCGACTTCGCCGTACCGCTGCCGTGGGAGACCCCGGTGACGATCTTCGGCGGGGTGCCGTTGATGAGCCTGCGTACCGGGCTGCGTACCGAGGTGTCGGTGGACCCGGAGCTGGAACGGGGCGCGATGGTGCCGATCTTCGTCCATCCGCTGCCCACCCAGCAGCATGTGCTCGCCGCGCTGGACACGCTGGGGTTCGTCCTGCGGCAGGCGGGTCTGGTGTCGAGCCGGTTGCCGGGGGTCGCGCAGACCCTGCCGGTGCACCAGCGGCTCGGGTACTGGGTCGCCCCGCTCTACGCCGGACCGATCACCGAGCTGGAGCTGATCTTCGTGACCAATTCCGCCGGCCTGGAGGTGCTGCTCTGGATGGACCGGCGGCTGTCGTTGACCGGGATCAGTCACCAGAGCATCAGCCGGTTCCGGGTCTGGCACACCGGTGCCGACCAGCAGGACTGGGTCTCGGTGGTGGACGGCTGGTTGCGTACGGCGATCGACCGGCACGCGGCGGCGGCCTCGGACGCCCACTGGTCGGCCCGGATCACCGAGTCGGCCCACGTCAGCCGACCGCCGGACGAACCGGTGCGGCCGGGCTTCGGGTTGGGTGGCACCGCCGGTGGTGGGGGAATCGGCGGCGGGGGTGGCGACGGCACCTGACCCGCCGACCGCAGCGGGCATCGGTGGGTCAGGCGCCGTGTGTCGTGGGAGGGACGGGGCGGGTCAGACCGAGGCGGTGGCGAGTTTGATGCCGAAGCCCAGGAAGAGCATGCCGACGCCGGTGGTGGCCCCGGCGGCCAACCGGCGACGCTGCCGGAACTGGGCGGCCAGGAAGGTGCCCGCGAAGATCAGCGCGGTCAGGTAGAGCGCGCTGGTCACCTGGGCGATCAGCCCGAGCAGCAGGAACGACAGCGCCGGCCAGGCGTAGCCGGGGTCGACGAACTGGATGAAGAACGAGATGAAGAAGAGGATCGCCTTCGGATTGAGCAGGCTGATCACCAGCGCCTTGCGGAACGGGCTGTGCAGCGCCTCCGGCTCGGCGGCGTCGATCAGCCGGGGTGTCGCGGGGTCGTTGCGGTCACGCCACCGCCGCCAGGCCCCCCGCAGCATGGTCAGCCCGACGTAGCCCAGGTAGGCCGCGCCGGCGTACTTGATCACGAGGAAGAGCGGTGGGTACGCCTTGAGCAGCGACGCCACCCCGGCGGCGGAGAGGATCATCAGCACCGAGTCGCCGAGGAAGACCCCGCCTGCCGCCCGGTAGCCGGTCGCCACGCCGCGCTTGGCGGCGGTGGAGAGCACGAAGAGGGAGTTCGGCCCCGGCAGCAGGATGATCGCCACCGTGCCCAACACGTACGTCCAGATGTCGGTGATGCCCAGCACGCCCGTCATCCTCGCTCCGCAGGTGCCGTACGGCGAAGCCATTCCCGCAGCCTGGCCTGTGCGTTCGGCCACTCGTCGATGGTCATGGCGTACTGCACGGTGTCCCGCCAGGAGCCGTCCGGGCGCTGCCGGTGCATCCGCAGCACGCCCTCCCGGGTCGCGCCGAGCCGGGCGATCGCGGCCTGCGACCGGGTGTTGCGGATGTCGGTCTGCCAGACCACCCGCACCGCCCCCAGTTCGTCGAACGCCCGACCGAGCAGCAACAGCTTGGCCTCGGTGTTGACGGCGCTGCCCCACCATGGCCGGCCGAGCCAGGTGTACCCGATGGTGACGCAGCGCCGCGCCGGGTCGAGGTCGTAGTAGGAGGTCGACCCGATGACCGCCCCGGTGCGGGCGCAGCGCTGCACCCACGGCACCCGTTCGCCGCGTCGCCGGGCGTCCAGCGCGGTGGTGACGACGGCCCGCATCGCGACCGGGTCGGCGGGTGTCGGGTGGCTCAGGTGGGCCCAGACCTCCGGTTCGGCGGTGGCGGTGAAGAGGTCGTCGGCGTGCGCCGTGGTGAGCGGTTCCAGCAGCACGTGCGCGCCGCGCAGCGGTACCGGCTCGTACCACGGCGACGCGGCGGAATCCGGGCCCGGCGGCCCGGTGAACTGCGCTCCCGACGCGGCGGCCCCGGCGCCGTCGGGCGGCCCGGTGAGGTACGCCGGACCGGGGCGTGCCGGTCCGTCCGGCTCCGGCACCGGGGTGCCGGACAGGTAGGCCGGCAGCGGGGCGGCCACCCCGGCGTCGGGCTCCGGCGGGCCGGCGACCTGCCGCAGCGGCACCACCCCCGCCCAGTACGGCAGGTCGAGGTCGGCGGGTTCGTCGCGCACCCCGCCGGTGCGGGCCCGGACCGACACCTCGTGCAGCGGCAGGGCCAGGACGGCCGTCTCGGCCAGCTCCCGCCGGCTCGGTGGGCGGCTGTCGGCGGCCCGCCCGGCGGCGGCCTTCTCGACCAGGGCGGTGAGCACCGTGCGCTTGTCGTCCTCGCTGGTCACCAGGTGGGCGGTGCCGTGGGCGACGACCGAGCGGTAGTTGGCGCTGTGGTGGAACTGGGAGCGGCCGTAGACCAGCCCGTCGAGCAGGGTGACCGTGACGCAGACCGGCAGCCCGGCGTCGCCCCGGGCGGCGAGCAGCGGGCGGCTGCCGGTGGAGCCGTGCAGGTAGAGGGTGTCGCCGACGCGGACGTGCAGGGTGGGCAGCAGTCGCGGTTCACCGTCGACCACGAAACCCAGCACGCAGTGGTAGGCCTCGTCGAGCACCGTGTGGGCGGCGGCCCGGTCGTAGCTCATCCGGTCCCGGCTGCGGCTGGCGGTGGTGCGTGCGGTCGGCGCGTACATGTGACATCCCGCCTTTGTTCTAGTACGATACTGGAACTGTGGCAGCACATTATCAGATCCTCGGGTCCACGTCCGCCGCGATTTCGGCGAGCGTGGAGACCGGTATCCGCAGCGGCGCGCTCGCCGCCGGTGACGCGTTGCCGCCCGTCCGCGCCCTCGCCACCGCGCTGGCGGTCAGCCCGGCCACCGTCGCCCGCGCCTACCAGGAGCTTCGCCAGCGGGGTCTGGTGGTCACCGCCGGCCGGCACGGCACCCGGGTGCGGCCCCGG
>NZ_JACGMO010000014.1:0-82891 GCF_015354745.1 Micromonospora sp. S-DT3-3-22 | reverse complement strand
ACGCCTTCTGCGCCAGCCGCAGCATCACGATCGAGTCCTTGCCACCGGAGAAGAGCAGCACCGGCCGCTCCATCTCGGCGACCACCTCACGCATCACGAAGATGCTCTCCGCCTCCAACTCGTCGAGGTGGGAGACCTGGTAGAAGCGGCCGGGGGCGGTCATGCCACGGGCTCGATCGGCGCGGATCCGTACATGGATTCCAGACCTTTCCGGTCGGACAAATCAAAAACAGCGCTCAGGCTACCCGGAATGCCTCTGCAGCGCTGCAAGCAACCGGCTGGCGAGATCCTTGCGGCAGACCAGCAGGTCCGGCAGGCGCGGATCCGCCTCGTTGTATCTCAGCGCAGAACCGTCGATTCGGGAAGCGTGCAGCCCGGTGGCCGTCGCCACAGCGATCGGGGCCGCCGAGTCCCACTCGTACTGGCCGCCCGCGTGGATGTAGGCGTCCACGTCACCGGTCACCACCGCCGCGATCTTCGCCCCCGCCGAACCCATCGGCACCAACTGGGCGCCCACGTCCTCGGCCAGGGCGGTCAGGAACGCCGGCGGCCGGCTCCGACTCGCCGCCAACCGCAGCGTACGGTCACCCGTCGTGGCCGCCTCCACCGTCATCGGCGGGTACGCCGGCGGATAGTCCGTGCCCAGCACCCGGTGCTGCGCCGGCAACCCCACCGCCCCCGCCACCAGCCCGTGCGGCGTCGGCGCGTTACGCGCCCAGAGCGCCACGTGCACCGCCCAGTCGGCGCGGCCCTCCTCGGAGAACTCCCGGGTGCCGTCCAACGGGTCGATGATCCACACCCGGTCGGCGGTCAACCGGGACACCCCACCCGCGGTGTCCACCAGCCGCGACCCCTCGTCCTCCTCGGAGAGGACGGCGTCACCGGGCCGCCACTTCGCCAGCTCGCTGCGGATCAGGTCGTGCGAGACCTTGTCCCCGGCCGACTTCAACGCCGCCGCGTCCGCGAACCCCATCTCGGCGCGCAGCTCCAGCAGGGCCTGCCCGGCCCGGTCCGCCAGCCAGCGGGCGAACGCGCCGTCGATCATCGGAGGACTGCCCACGAACTCGCTCCCGTCGCCTACCACGGCCCGCGCGGGGTCGCGCGCCACGCCAGAACGCGCAGACTACCGGCAACGCGAGCGCGCCACGAGTACGCCCCCCGCGACTCAGGCCCCGTGGTACGCGTTCTGGGTCGGCTCGACCCCCTTGGTGACCACCGACTCCACCACGTCAGCGGCCCGGTCCACCAGAAACTCCAACTCCTTGCGCTCCGCGGTGCCGAAATCCGACAGCACGAAATCCGCCGGGTCCTGCCGCCCCGGCGGCCTGCCGATGCCGAACCGCACCCGCACGTAGTCCTTCGTCCCCAGCGACTTCGACATCGACCGCAGACCGTTGTGCCCGCCCTCGCCGCCGCCCAGCTTCACCCGCAGCTGCCCGTACGGGATGTCCAGCTCGTCGTGCACCGCGATCACCCGGTCGGCCGGGATCTTGTGGAACTGGGCCAGCGCGGCCACCGGCCCACCCGACAGGTTCATGTACGTCTGCGGCTTGAGCAGCACCAGCTTCGGCCCACCGAAGCCGATCCGCCCCTCCGCGACGTCCGCCACCACCCGCTTGTACCGCCCGAACCGCCCACCCAGCCGTACGGCGAGCAACTCGGCGACCATGAAACCGACGTTGTGCCGGTTCCCGGCGTACTCCCGACCCGGATTGCCCAGGCCGACCACCAGCCACGGCCCCGTCTCGTCCGTCACGTCCCGTACCTCCCGCTCGCCGTCTGCGCGCCGCCGCTGCCCCGATACGCCGGCAGGCGCCCCCGCGACGGGAGCGCCTGCCGTGAACGATGCGACCGGTCAGGCCTCGGTCTTCGCCTCGGTGCTCTCCTCGCCCTCGGCGGCCGGAGTCTCGGCGCCCTCGGCGGCCTCCGCACCCTCGGCGGCCTCCTCGGCCTCCGTCGCCGGGGTCTCGACCTCCGGCAGGGTGGCCTCCAGCTGCTCGGCGGTCGGGGCGGCGGTCACCGAGGCGACCGTCTGCTCCGCGTCGGCGGCCAGCTCCACACCCGCGGGCAGCTCGACGTCGGCGGCGGTGACCTGGCTGCCGGCCTCCAGCCCCTCGATCGACGCCTCCAGGTGGTCCGGCACCTTGGTGGCGTCGGCGGTCACCGAGAGGGTGTCGTGGTCGTGCACGATCAGGGTGTCCCGCGCGGCCTCACCGGTCAGCTGGACCGGAACCTCGACGGTGACCTTCTCGCCCCGACGGACCAGCAGCAGGTCCACGTGCTCGAAGCTGTCCCGGATCGGGTCACGCTGGATCGCCTTCGGCAGCGCCAGCACCTGGGTGCCGTCGCTGACCTCGATCGCGAAGAGCTGGTTGGCGCCGCCCTTACGGATCGCGGCGGCGAACTCCCGCGCCGGGAGCGCGATGTGCTTGGGCTTCTCGCCGTGACCGTACAGCACGGCGGGCACCTTGCCGGCCCGACGGGTACGACGGGCACCACCCTTGCCGAACTCCGTACGGGGCTCGGCGCTGATCTTTACCTCGGACACGGGGAAACTCCTGATGCTAACGCTACGGCGGCTTGTCGTCTGGCGGTGCTGGGGCGAGGGGCTCGCTTGGGGCTCATGCGTCATGAACGACTGCCCGGAGCACCGCGTCGATGACGGTGCCTCCGTGCGGCGCTCGATCAGCGGCCCGCCGGGCACCCTCGCCGTGGCAACCGCACCAGTCTACCCGAGGTCTTTCCGCGCCTTCCGGCAGTCCCCCGGTCCGCGCGTCAACTCAGGCCACCGAAGAGGGTTGTCACCGACCCGTCGTCGAAGACCTCCCGGATCGCCCGCGCCAACAACGGCGCGATCGACAGCACGGTGAGCTTGTCCAACTGCTTCTCCGGCGGCAACGGCAGCGTGTTCGTCACCACCACCTCGGTGATCGGGCTGTTCTTCAACCGCTCGGTCGCCGGGTCGGACAACAGGGCGTGGGTGGAGGCCACCACGATCTCCGCCGCACCGGACTCCTTGAGGATGTCCGCCGCCTTGGTGATCGTCCCACCGGTGTCGATCATGTCGTCGACGATCAGGCAGACCCGACCCTCGACCTCGCCGACCACCCGGTTCGCCACCACCTGGTTGGGCTTCAACGGGTCCCGGGTCTTGTGGATGAACGCCAACGGGCAGCCACCGAGGCGGTCCGTCCACCGCTCCGCCACCCGCACCCGGCCCGAGTCCGGCGCCACCACCGTCATCGGCCGGCCGGCGAACTTGTGCTCCACGTACTCGGCGAGGATGTCCATCGCGAACAGGTGGTCCACCGGGCCGTCGAAGAAACCCTGGATCTGCGCGGTGTGCAGGTCGACGGTGAGGATCCGGTTCGCGCCGGCCGTCTTGAGCAGGTCGGCCACCAGCCGCGCCGAGATCGGCTCCCGGCCGCGGTGCTTCTTGTCCTGCCGGGAGTACGGGTAGAACGGCAGGACCACGGTGATCCGCTTCGCCGAACCCCGCTTCAGCGCGTCGATCATGATCAGGGTCTCCATGACCCAGGTGTTGACCCCGTGCGTGACGGACTGCACCACGAAGGCGTCCGAACCACGCACCGAGTCCCGGAACCGTACGAAGATCTCACCGTTGGCGAACTCGTACGCGTCGGAAGGGGTCGGCGCTACACCGAGCACCTCACCGATCTCCTTGGCCAACTCCGGAAAGCCACGTCCGGAAAAGAGCATCAGGCTCTTGCGGTTTTCGGCGACGATGCTGCCCATGGGCCCGTCTGCTCCCGTTGGTCGGTGGTGCCCGGCGGCGGTGGGCCGGGGCTATTCGGTTGCAGTATGCCCCGACCACGGCGACCCTCACACCGTCTCGGCACCCCCGTGGATTGCCTCACCTTCACTTGCCGACGCCGGCCCACCCGACGCATCCTCACCAGCCGTCCGGGCCTGCTCGGCGGCCCGCGCGGAGACCGTGCCCGGCCGGTTACGCAACACCCACCCCTCGATGTTGCGCTGCGGTGCCCGGGTCACCCCCAACGCCCCCGGCGGCACGTCCTGACTCAACGCGCTGCCCGCCGCCACGTAGGCCCCCGCGCCCACCTCGACCGGCGCGATCAGGTTCGTGTCGCAGCCGACGAACGCACCGTCACCGACCACCGTGCGGTGCTTGTTCACCCCGTCGTAGTTCACGAAGATCGTCGCCGCGCCGATGTTCGCCTTCGCCCCGATCGTCGCGTCCCCCACGTACGACAGGTGCGGCACCTTCGCGCCCGGCCCGACCTCGGAGTTCTTCACCTCGACGAACGTGCCCACCTTCGCCTTCTCGGCCAGCCGCGCCGCCGGCCGCAGGTAGGCGTACGGGCCGACGCTCGCCCCCGGGCCCACCTCGGCGCCGGTGGCGTGGCTGCGCAGCACGGTCGCCGCCGCCCCCACCACCGTGTCGATCAGCGTGACGTCCGGCCCGACCACCGCCTCGGCCCCCACCACCGTGGCCCCCCGCAACTGGGTGTTCTGGTCGAGCACCGCGTCCCGTCCGACGGTGGCGGTCACGTCGATCCAGGTGGTCGCCGGGTCCAGGATCGTCACCCCGGTCCGCATCCACGCCTCGTTGACCCGGTCCCGCAGCAGCCGGCGCAGCCCGGCCAACTCCACCCGGTCGTTGCAGCCCAACGTCTCGACGTGGTCGGCGGCCACGTGCACACCCACCGGCTCACCGGCCGACCCGAGCAGCCCGAAGACGTCGGTGAGGTACTCCTCGCCCTGGTCGTTGTCGGTGGAGAGCTTGCCCAGCGCGGCCCGCAGCCGGGCCAGGTCGAAGGCGTAGATGCCGGCGTTGATCTCCCGCAGCGCGCGCTGGGCGGGGGTCGCGTCACGCTCCTCGACGATCTGCTCCAGCCGGCCGGCGGCGTCCCGGACGATCCGCCCCAGCCCGGTCGGGTCGGGCACCTCGGCGGCGAGCACCGTGGCCGCCGCGCCCTCACCCTCGTGCGCCGCGACCAGCGCGTCCACCGTTTCGGTACGCAGCAGCGGCACGTCCCCGTTGATCACCACGACGGTGCCGGTGGCCTCCGGCACCGCGTCCAGCGCGATCCGTACGGCGTGTCCGGTGCCGAGCTGTTCGGCCTGGAGCACGGCGGTGGCGTCCGGGGCGACCTCGGCCAGGTGGGCGCGGACCTGCTCGGCCCCGTGCCCGACCACCACCACGGTCCGGTCAGCGCGCAGCGGGCCGGCCGCGGCCAGCACGTGACCGAGCAGCGTCCGGCCGAGCAACGGGTGCAGCACCTTGGGCAGCGCCGACTTCATCCGCTTGCCCTCCCCGGCGGCGAGCACGACGACGGTACGGCGGTGGGGCTGGGACACGGGTGGGCTCCCGTCGGGGAAGGCGACAGTCTCGCCGCCATGCTAACCAGACTTCGGGGGCGGATCAGCGGAAGCTCCCGGGAGAGGACTCGAACCCCTACAATCAGGACCAAAACCTGACGTCCTGCCATTAGACGACCCGGGACGGTCTAAAACGGGCAAACCGAATAGCTTGGCAGACCTCCTACACCTTAGCGCCCCTCGCCGCCCGCGCCATCGCCCATTCCCTTCATGATCCCTTCTATCCGCCAGTACAACTGCCGGGACCTGGGCACCTCGACGATCAGACAACCTCGATAGTCATCGCCCGTGTTGCGCCGAACGGTGGTCGGCCGATGGTGCTTGAGCGACGTGGGACGGAACGTCTCGGCCGGAACGGCCACCCGCTCAGCCCACCACCGCACGGCCGCCTCGGCGTCGGCGGTCCCGTGGATGCTCACCCGGAAACGCAGGGCCTCCCGGGGCACACCCATCGCCTCGACGAAGCGGACAAAGATGTCGACCAGCCCGGGATCACTGTTGATGAACCTGACCCGACACTCGTGGGGCCGCCAGGGCTTGGCCTTCTCGCCTTCCGCCCAATAGAGCGCCGCCCCCACCATGACCAACTCCCGGTGCCCCATCGACCCGACCCAGGCCGCGGCGTCCGCCACGGCCGCCGCCCGGGCGGCGTCCCGTGCCTGCCGGTGGGCCGACCACCGGGCATCCGTCATCACCTTGGAGTGCGCCCGTCGACGCTCGCGGGCGATCTCCTCGTCCGGGTCGAGGGGGAGGTGGCGTACCCAGAGGTAGGCGGTGGACTTCGCGACGCCCAACCGGGCCGCGATGTCGCCGACCGAGCGGCCCTCGCCGCGCAGTGCCACCGCCGCCGCGCGCAGGTCGTCGCGGGCGGCGGGTCGTCGGGTGCGGGCCGGGGGCGCGCCGTCGCGCAGCAGCGCGTACACCCGGTTGCGGCCGAGGCCGGTGCGGGCCTGGATCTGCCGGACGGAGAGCCCCTCGCCGGTGCGTAGCCGGCGCACCTCGGCGGCCGTCGGATCGGTCATGACCGGCAGGTTAAGACGACCGTATGACACTGCACTCATTCACGTGCGCCACTGTTCACTCCACTGTGGCCGGCCCGTAAGTTACGGTGACGTAGGCGTATCCGATCGCTGCGAGGTGCCATGTCGACCACCCTGCGGGACGCCGGTGCCGCCGGCCCGAAGCCGCTCACCCAGGGTCCCCAGTCGCGGGGCATCCTGATCGCCCTCTGGGTCTTCGTGGTGGTGCCGTTCCTGGCCCTGCTCGCCGCCGTGCCGGTGGCCTGGGGCGGCTGGCTGCACGCGACCGACGTGCTCGTCGCGGCCCTCTGGTACGTGGTGTCCGGGCTCGGCATCACCGTCGGTTACCACAGGTACTTCACCCACGGCGCGTTCAAGGCCCGCCGCCCGGTCCGGGTGGCCCTGGCGGTCGCCGGGTCGTTCGCGGTGCAGGGCGAGATCATCCAGTGGGTGGCCGACCACCGGCGGCACCACGCCTTCGCCGACCTCGACGGCGACCCGCACTCCCCCTGGCGGTACGGCGAGAGCGTGCGGGGCCTGGCCAAGGGGTTGTTCCACGCGCACCTGGGATGGTTGTTCGGCCGGGAGCTGTCCAACCGGGAGCGGTTCGCGCCGGATCTGCTCGCCGACCCGGACACCCGCCGGGTGGACCGGCTCTCGCCGCTGCTGGTGGCCGTCTCGCTGCTCGGCCCGGCGCTGATGGGCGGGCTGCTGACCTGGTCGTGGGCCGGCGCGCTGAGCGCGTTCTTCTGGGGCGGGCTGGTCCGGATCGCCCTGTTGCACCACGTGACCTGGGCGATCAACTCGGTCTGTCACGTCTACGGTGAGCGTCCGTTCGCGATGCGGCCGGGCGACCGGGCGGCCAACTTCTGGCCGCTGGCCCTGCTGTCGTTCGGGGAGAGCTGGCACAACCTGCACCATGCCGAGCCGACCAGCGCCCGGCACGGGGTGCTGCGCGGGCAGTGGGACCCGTCGGCCCGGGCGATCTGGTTGCTGGAGCGGGCCGGCGCGGTGCACGACGTGCGGTGGCCGGGGCCGGAACGGGTGGCGGCGAAGCGGGTGCGGGAGCCGCTGCGGCGCTGAACCCGGCGGTGCCCCGGGGTGTCACCTGGCAGGATGGCCGGGTGACCGAGACAGACGGGCACGACCGGAGCATTCCACGACAGGGCGTCACCGAGCGCCGGCGAGGTGACGAGATGGCGCAGCCCCCGGGTGGGGAGAACACCGGCACACGACGGGCGGCGCCGGCGGCGGGCGCGAAGCCGGCGGCACGGGTACGGATGTCGGCGGCGCAGCGGCGCGAGCAGTTGATCGCGATCGGCCGGCAGGTGTTCGCCGAGAAGGGGTTCGACGCGACCTCGATCGAGGAGGTGGCGGCGCGGGCCCGGGTCTCCAAGCCGGTGGTCTACGAGCACTTCGGCGGCAAGGAGGGCCTGTACGCGGTGGTCGTCGACCGGGAGGTGCGGGCCCTGCTGGACCGGATCGCCACGGCGTTGACCGCCGGCCACCCCCGGGAGTTGCTGGAGCAGGCGGCCTTGGCGCTGCTGGGCTACATCGAGGAGGAGACCAGCGGGTTCCGGGTGCTGGTGCGGGAGTCGCCGTTGATGTCGGCGGCCGGCAACTTCAGCAGCGTGATGAACGACGTGGCGCACCAGGTGGAGCACATCCTGGGGGCCGAGTTCTCCAGCCGGGGTTACGACCCGAAGCTGGCCGAGTTGTACTCACAGGCGCTGGTGGGGATGGTGGCGTTGACCGGGCGCTGGTGGTTGGAGGTCCGTCAGCCGCGCAAGGAGACGGTGGCGGCGCACCTGGTGAACCTGGCCTGGAACGGGTTGTCGCACCTGGAGGCCCGGCCGGGTCTGATCACCGGACGGCCGGGTGGCTGAGCGGCGGGTCAGCGGGCCGGGTGGAGGCGGTCGGCGCGTTCCTGGGCGGCGTGCTCGTCGGTGCCGATCTTGTCGTACAGGCCGGTGGCGAGGAGCAGCAGGCCGAACAGCAGCGAGACGATCACCGTCGACATCGAGAAGTTGAGGATGTTGGCGCGGGTCTGGAGCACGCTCATCATCGCGATGCCGGTGACCATGAAGACCACCCCGGCGGTGAGGTTCATGATGTGCCCGAGGTTGCCGCGCCGGGACGCCCCGATGATCAGGACGACCCCGAAGACGACCGACACCAGCGAGAACGCCAGGTTGGTACGCAGGCCCAGGGCCCAGTGGCTGCCCCGGGCGAACAGCGGCTCACCCCAGGTCTGCACGACGCCGAATACGCCGAAGACCAGGATGTAGAGGCCGACGAGGCCGGCGAAGACCCGGTACAGCGGGCGGGCCGGATGGTTGACCGGAAAGTGCGCCATGGCCCCTCCCTGCGCGGACGACGTGTCGGGACGATTGTCTCCCGTCGCGCCGCCCGGCGTCGGAGAAACGCCAGGTCACGCCGCATCCCGGCCCGCACGCCGGAGCGGGTCAGAGCACCAGGCGGGCCTTCTGCCAGGCTTCCTTCTCGTCCTCGGTACCGACCTTGCCGTACATGCCGACCATCAGCAGGACGAGGCTGAGGGTCATCAGCACGATCACCGTGAGGATGCTGAAGTTGACGACGTTGGCCTCGGTCTGGAGGAAGGCCAGGCCGGCGAGGCTGATCACCATCAGGGTGTAGGACAGCCACTGGTTGATCGCCACGTCAAGGTTGCGGCCGATCACCGTGCCGACCAGGATGACCACCCCGAACAGCACGGACAGCAGCGAGAACCCGAGGTTGGTGCCCTGGCCGAGGACCTTGGTGTCGTCCTGGGCGAAGAAGTCGTTGCCGGCGCTGGCGATGACGCCGAGCACGCCGAAGACCACCAGGTAGAGACCGATGAGCCCGCCGATCGCCCGGTAGACCGGCCGCGCGGGGTGGTTGACGGGGGTGTGGGCCATGACTGTGTCTCCAACGCCGTTCGAGGTGAGGGTCGCCGACGATTGTCCCGTACGGCGGGGTGTGACGCCGCACACGGGGTCGTCCCCGGTCTACAGGGGCGGGATCTCGTCGGCGAGGGTCAGCCAGGTCTCCTCGGTCCGTTCCCGTTCGGCGCGTACCTCCTTGAGCTGCGCGTCGAGGTCGGCGACCCGGGCGTAGTCGGTGGCGTGCGTGGCGAGCTGGTCGAGGAGGGTGGCCTCCTTCTGGTCGAGCTTGCCGATCTGTCGTTCCAGCCGGGTCAGCTCCTTGCGGGCCTGCCGGGCCTCGGCGGCGGACATGCCGCCCGTGGCCGGGGTCTCGGGGCCGGTGGCGGGGCCGGGTGTGGTCCGGGCCGGACCCGGGTCGGCGGCGCGGGCCAGGTACTCGTCGACGCCGCCGGGCAGGTGCACCAGCCGGCCGTCGCCGAACATCCCGTACGCGGCGTCGGTGACCCGTTCGATCAGGTACCGGTCGTGGCTGGCAACGATGATCGTGCCGGGCCAGGAGTCGAGCAGGTCCTCCAGCGCGGCGAGGGTGTCGGTGTCCAGGTCGTTGGTGGGTTCGTCGAAGAGCAGCACGTTGGGTTCCCCGGCGAGCAGCCGGAGCATCTGCAACCGGCGGCGTTCCCCACCGGAGAGGTCGCCGACCGGGGTCCAGAGCCGCCGGTCGTCGAAACCGAACACCTCGGCGAGCTGGGCGGCGGAGATCTCCCGGTCGCCGAGCTGCACCCGGCGGGCGACCTCCTCGACGGCCTCCAGGACGCGCAGGTGGCCGGGGAGTTCGGCGAGTTCCTGGGAGAGGAACGCCGGCTTGACGGTGGAGCCGGTGTGGAACCGGCCGCCGTCGGCGCGGGTGATGCCGGCCAGCAGCCGCAGCAGGGTGGTCTTGCCGGCCCCGTTGCGGCCGAGGATGGCGATCCGGTCGCCGGGGCCGACCTGCCAGGTGGTGTCGTGCAGGATCTCCTTGGGGCCGGCGTGCAGCCGGACGTGCTCCAGGTCGTACACCTGCTTGCCGAGCCGGGCGGTCGCCATCCGCTGCAACGACATGGTGTCGCGCGGCGGCGGCACGTCGTCGATGAGCGCGTTGGCCGCGTCGATGCGGAACTTCGGCTTGGAGGTGCGGGCGGGCGGGCCGCGCCGCAGCCAGGCGATCTCCTTGCGGAGCAGGTTCTGCCGGCGGGCCTCGGTGGCGGCGGCGACCCGTTCCCGTTCGGCGCGGGCCAGCGTCCAGGCGGCGAAGCCGCCCTCGTAGGCCCGGACGGTCTGGTCGGCGACCTCCCAGGTGGTGGTGCAGACCGCGTCGAGGAACCAGCGGTCGTGGGTGACCACGACGAGCGCGCCCCGGCGGCCGACGAGGTGCCGGGCGAGCCAGTCGACGCCGCCGACGTCGAGGTGGTTGGTGGGCTCGTCGAGGATGAGCAGGTCGGACTCGCGGACCAGCAGGGCGGCCAGCGCCACCCGGCGGCGCTCGCCACCGGACATCGGGCCGACCGGCTGGTCGAGGCCGAGGTGGGGCATGCCGAGGCCGTCGAGGATGCCCCGGACGCCGGCGTCGCCGGCCCACTCGTGTTCGGCGCCCATGCTCTCGCCGAGCCAGGCGGTGCCGAGCACCACGTCCCGCACGGTGGCCTCGGGGGTCAGGGTGAGGGCCTGCGGCAGCCAGAGCACCCGCAGGTCGCGGCGGTGGGTGACCCGGCCGTCGTCGGGGTCCTCCTGCTTGGTGAGCATCCGCAGCAGGGTGGACTTGCCGGCGCCGTTGAGGCCGACCACGCCGATCCGGTCGGCGTCGTCGAGGCCGAGCGAGACGTCGGTGAGCAGCGGCCCGGCGGCGCCGTACCCCTTGGACACCCGGTCCAGGTTGACGATGTTGGCCACGGTCCCACCTTTCATGATCAAGGCGTCCCGGTGCCGGCGGGCACCTCGGGACGCCTGGGTCAAGGGTACGCGGACACCCGGGCCGTCCCGAACGCCCGGTGATCAGCTCAACGGAGGCGATGTTGCGGTATCCGGCGGTGGGGACAGCGCAACATCGGCTCACATGCGCAGGGCCGGTAGGGGTCAGGTGATGCGGGCGCCGGGGACCGGGCCGTGGGCGACCCGGGTTTCCCGGCACACTCCGGCGGCCTGCAGCTCGGCGGCGATCCGTTGCGCGTCGGTGGCGTCCCGGGCCAGGAAGACGCAGGTGGGGCCGGAGCCGGAGACGATACCGGCGAGCGCGCCGGCGGCCTCCCCCGCCTTCAACGTGTCGGCCAGGGCCGGGCGCATCGACAGCGCGGCGTCCTGCAGGTCGTTGCCGAGGCAGCCGGCGAGCACCCGGGGGTCGCGTTGACGCAGCGCGCCGAGCAGGCCGTCGGTGCTGCCCAGCGGGGGGCCGGCGGTGCCGGCGGCGCGCAGCCGGTCGAGTTCCCGGTAGGCGGCGGGGGTGGACAGGCCGCCGTCGGCGACGGCCACCACCCAGTGCCAGGAGGTGGGGCGGGCCAGCACCGGGCTGACCGCCTCGCCCCGGCCGGTGCCCAGCGCGGTGCCGCCGTGGATCAGGAACGGCACGTCGGAGCCGAGATCGGCGGCGATCCCGGCCAACTCGTCGCGGGACAGCCCGGTGCCCCACAGGGCGTCGCAGGCGACCAGCGCGGCGGCGGCGTCGGCGCTGCCCCCGGCCAGCCCACCGGCGAGCGGGATCTGCTTGCGCAGGTGCAGCCGGGCGTGCGGCAGCACCCCGGCGTAGCCGGCGAGGGCGTGGGCGGCGCGGATGGCCAGGTTGGAGTCGTCCAGGGCCAGCTCGCCGGCGCCCTCGCCCTCCATGGTCAGGGTGAGCGTGTCGCCGCGTCGGGCGGTCAACTCGTCGTAGATCGAGATCGCGTGGTAGACGGTGTTCAGCTCGTGGTACCCGTCCCGGCGCAGCGGGCCCACCCCGAGGTGCAGGTTGACCTTCGCGGGGACCCGGACCCGCACCGGGCCGCTGCTTCCCCGCCGCTGTTGGTCGTCGTCGTCCGGTCGCCAGGCCTCGGTCACCGGGTGACGTCCCGCCGGCACGGGCGGATGTCGAACGGCATCTCCACGATCAGCTCCTCGGCGGAGTCGGCGGCCGGCGGCGTACCGGCCGGCAACCAGGTCGTACGCGCAGGTGCGGCGTGTCCCTCGGCGGGCACGGCGTCAGCCTACTGTGCGGCGGTGGCGACGGTCGGAGCCGACGCGGCGATCGCGGCGAACTGCTCCACGGTGAGTGACTCCCCGCGTGCTCCGGGGTCGACCCCGGCGGCGGTGAGCGCCGCGGCGGCCCGGTCGGGGCCACCCGCCCAGCCCGCCAGCGCGGCCCGCAACGTCTTGCGGCGCTGGGCGAACGCGGCGTCGACCACGGCGAAGACAGCCTGCCGGGGCACGTCGTCGCGGGGTGGTTCGCGGCGGGTGAAGGCGACCAGGCCGGAGTCGACGTTCGGCACCGGCCAGAACACGTTCGGTGGCACCCGGCCGGCGGCCCGGGACCGGGCGTACCAGGCGAGCTTGACCGACGGGATGCCGTACACCTTGGAGCCGGGACCGGCGACCAGCCGGTCGGCGACCTCCTTCTGCACCATCACCAGGCCGTGCCGCAGGGTGGGCAGCTCGGCGAGCAGGTGCAGCACCACCGGCACGGCGACGTTGTAGGGCAGGTTCGCCACCAGCGCGGTGGGCGGCGGGTCGGCCAGCTCGGCGGCGGTGATCCGCAGCGCGTCGGCCCGGTGCACGGTGAGCCGGGCGGCGGCGTCCGGGCCGGCGTGCGCGGCGGCGGTCTGCGGCAGCGCGCCGGCCAGCACCGGGTCGATCTCCACCGCGTGCAGGTGCGCGGCGGCCGGCAGCAGGGCCAGGGTGAGTGAGCCGAGGCCGGGGCCGACCTCCAGCGCCACGTCGTCGGGGGTGAGCCCGGCGGTGGTGACGATCCGGCGGACGGTGTTCGGGTCGTGCACGAAGTTCTGGCCGAGCTTCTTGGTCGGGTTGACGCCGAGGCGCGCGGCGAGTTCCCGGATCTCCGCCGGGCCGAGCAGGTCTGCGGCCATAACCCGACAGGGTACGGGCCGCCCGCGCACCGACTCAGCCGACCGGTGGTTTCGCCTCGGCGGCGAAGTGGCAGGCGGCGATGCTGCCGCCGGGCCCGGCCAGCAGCGGTGGTTCGCCGGTCCGGCAGAGGTCGTGGACGATCGGGCAGCGGGTGTGGAACCGGCAGCCGGCGGGTGGGTCGACCGGGCTGGGCGGGTCGCCGGCCAGGGTGACCCGTTGCCGGCCGCGCTGGGACGGGTGCCGCACCGGCACCGAGCCGAGCAGGGCCCGGCTGTAGGGGTGCGCGGGCTGCTGGTAGACGGCGGCGGCGGGGCCGATCTCGGCCAGCCGGCCCAGGTACATCACCGCCACCCGGTGTGACACGTGCCGCACCACGCCGAGGTCGTGGGCGATGAAGACCAGGGTCAGCCCGAGCCGTCGTTGGAGTTCGGCGAGCAGGTTGACCACCTGGGCCTGCACCGACACGTCGAGCGCGGAGACCGGTTCGTCGCAGACCACCACCCGGGGTTCGGTGGCCAGGGCGCGGGCGATGCCGATGCGCTGACGTTGCCCGCCGGAGAACTCGTGCGGGAAGCGGTGCATCATCTCCGGGGCCAGGCCGACCAGTTCCAGCAGCTCGGCGACCCGGTCCCGGCGGGCGGCGGCACCCCGGGCCAGCCGGTGCACGTCGAGCGGTTCGGCCACCAGGTCGAGCACCGGCAGTCGCGGGTTCAGCGAGGTCAGCGGGTCCTGGAAGACCATCTGCACGGCGCGGCGCAGGTCGCGGCGGCGGGTGCCGCGGGCGGTGGCGACGTCCGAGCCGGCGTAGCGGACCGTGCCGGCGTCGGGGCGTTCCAGCCCGACCAGCATCCGGGCCAGGGTGGACTTGCCGCATCCGGACTCGCCGACCACGCCGAGGGTCTCCCCGGCGGCGACGCTCAGGTCGACCCCGTCGACGGCGTGCACCCGGGCGGACCGGCCGGTGCCGCGACCGGCCCGGTAGGTCTTGCGCAGGCCGGTGGCGACCAGCAGCGGCTCGCCGGTCGGGGCCGGGGGGCGGGTCGCGGTGGGTGACTCAGACGGTGGCATCGACGTCCTCCTCGGCGTGGTGGCAGGCGGCGGTCCGGCCGGGGTGGGCGAGGGCCCGGCGGGGTGGCCGGTCCGCGCGGCACCGGTCGTCCGCCCGGAGGCAGCGGGGGTGGAACGCGCATCCGGTGGGCAGCGCCAGCAGGTTGGGTGGGCTGCCGGGGATGGGCCGCAGCGGTTCGCCGGGGTCGGCCAGGTCGGGGACGGAGCGCAGCAGGGCGGCGGTGTACGGGTGGGCCGGCGCGTCGAGCGTCTCGGTGACGGTGCCGGTCTCCACGATCCGGCCGGCGTACATGACGGCGACCCGGTCGGCGAGTTCGGCGGCGACGCCGAGGTCGTGGGTGATGAGCAGGACGCCCATGCCGAGTTCCCGGCGGAGCCGGTCGATGAGGTCGAGGATCTGCGCCTGCACGGTCACGTCGAGGGCGGTGGTGGGTTCGTCGGCGATCAGCAGCCGGGGGCCGAGGGCGACGGCCATCGCGATCAGGATTCGCTGCCGCATCCCGCCGGAGAACTGGTGCGGGAAGTCGCGGACCCGGCGCTGGGGGGCCGGGATGCCGACCAGTCGGAGCAGTTCCACTGCCTCGGCGCGGGCGGCCCGCCGGGACGCGCCCCGGTGCAGCCGGAACACCTCGCCGAGCTGGTCGCCGATGGAGAGCACCGGGTTGAGCGCGGAGAGCGCGTCCTGGAAGACCAGGGCCATGGTGCTGCCGCGCAGGGACCGGACGTGGTCCGGGTCGCCGGTGGCGACGTCGTGGCCGGCGACCCGGATCTCCCCGGCGTCGACCCGGACCCCGCCGGAGTCGAGCAGGCCCATCACCGCCCGGGCGGTGACCGACTTGCCGGAGCCGGACTCGCCGAGCAGGACGAGCACCTCGCCGGCCGCGATGTCCAGGTCGACCCCGCGTACGGCGGGCACGTCGCCGCGGCGGGTGGTGAAGGTGACGTCCAGCCCGCGGACCCGCAGCGCGGCGTCGGTCGGGACGGTGGCCGGCGCGGGACCGGCTACTGGCTGTGTTGATCGTCGAGCCACTGCGGCCCCCTGGTTTCCGGCAGATTTCCGGGCGTAACGACTTCTGGCACCGATCCGGCGATCGCCGCCGGAGTTGCTCAGGATATTGACACGTCGCGCCTGATCCTGGCAATCTTCCGTCTCACAGCGCCGAGAATCGGCACCCACTCCAAGACCGGACGACGGAATCTCCCACCATTCCCCCCGGGCCGGACCACCACACGAAGGGAGAGTCCGCGTGCTCAACCCCGCGCCGCGCTACACCGGGTACACCTCCTACGACTACCTGGAGGCCGGCACCGACTACCGAGAGTTCAAGCTGTCGCCCGAACTCGGCCGGGTGCCCGCGTACCAGGGGGTGACGCTGACCCAGGCCCAGCGCGCCCGGGTCGTCCGGCTGCTCACCGACGAGATCGTGATCTCCCTGCACGACCACCCGTCGGTCTTCCCCGAGGACATCCGGGAAACCGTCGACTACAACCGGACCGCCCGCCACCACACCGGCTACGCCGGGCTGGCCCGTTCCGGCATGACCGCCGTCTTCGACAACCTGATGGACGGCACCTGCTGCGTGACCAGCCAGATGGGTTGGAAGTGGACGGACGTCATCGCCGACCTGGGGATGCGCCTGTCCGACCTGGCGCACCAGGACTTCCTGATCCGGGTGGAGCGGCTGGCCGACATCCGGTACGCGCACGAGACCGGCCGGATGGGCCTGGTGCTCGCCACCGAGGCGGCCACCATGATCGAGAACGAGCTGGACCGGCTGGACATGCTGTACGGCTTCGGCGTCCGGCAGATGGGCATCGCCTACAGCGAGGCGAACACCCTGGGCGGCGGGCTCAAGGAGCGCACCGACGGCGGGCTGACCTACTTCGGGGAGAAGGCGGTCCGGCGGATGAACAAGCTGGGCATCGCCATCGACGTCTCGCACTCCGGGGACCGCACGTCACTGGACGTGATCGCCCACTCCACCAAGCCCATCTTCATCACCCACGCCGGTTCCCGCACGGTCTGGCCGACCAACCGGATGAAGCCGGACGAGGTGATCGTGGCCTGCGCCGACCGGGGCGGCGTGATCGGCCTGGAGGCGGCACCGCACACCACCCTCTCCGCCGCCCACCCCCGGCACTCGCTCGACTCGGTGATGGACCACTTCGTCCACTGCGTGGACCTGGTCGGCATCGACCACGTGGCGTTCGGCCCGGACACCCTCTTCGGTGACCACGTCGGGCTGCACGACACCTTCGCCGCCCACCTGTCCATCGCCGAGGTGCACGGGCACGTCGACCACCCCCGGGTGCCCTACGTCGACGGGCTGGAGAACCCGGCCGAGTGCTACTGGAACATCGTCTCCTGGCTGGTCAGCCACGACTACTCGGACGACGAGATCGGCAAGGTCCTGGGGGGCAACATCCTGCGCGTTCTTGAGGAGGTCTGGCACTGATGCGTGGCACACTGCGCGCCCTCGCCACGGCGGTGGGGCTGCTCTCGATAGGGCTGGCGGCGACCGCGTGTTCGCCCAGCAGCCCCGATTCCGGTGGGTCCGGCGGGGCCGACCGGATCGTCGTCGGCACCACGGCCGACGTGGTCAACTACAACCCGCTGGTCGGCAACAGCCGGACCGACACCTGGGTCACCAACCTGATGTACCCGCGCCTGATGGGCATGGGCCTCGACGGCGTCCGGACGCCGTACCTCGCCACCAAGTGGGAGTACGCCCCGGACGGCAGGAGCGCGAAGGTGACCCTGCGCGACGACTTCACCTGGACCGACGGGAAGAAGGTCACCGCCGACGACGTGGTCTTCACCATCGAGGCGGTGGCCAAGGAGAAGATCGGCGTGGTCGCCGGCCTGATCCCGGCGTTCCAGAAGGCGACCGCGGTCTCCCCCACCGAGGTGGAGTTCACCCTGTCCCAGCCCGACGGCACGTTCCTGGAGAACGTCGGCTTCTGGATGCCGGTGGTGCCCGCGCACGTCTTCGGCAAGGTGGGCAAGGTCGCCGAGTTCGCCAACGACGCCGACTGGGTTTCCGCCGGCCCGTACCAGCTCACCACCGTGGAGCGGGGTCAGCGGTACGTGCTCAAGAAGGTGGCGGACTACCCGCTGGTCGACGGCGGGCCGAAGACCGCCGAGGTGGTCTTCCGGGTCTTCCCGGACGTCAACACCGAGGCCCTGGCGCTGCGCAACGGCGAGATCGACCTGATCGCCAACGCGCTGCCCCCGGCGCTGGCCAAGACCCTGGAGAACGACGACAAGCTGAAGCTGGTCAAGGTGCCGTCGCTGGGCTGGGCGCACATGCAGTACAACCTGGCCCGCAAGCCGCTGGACAAGCTGGAGGTCCGGCAGGCCCTCGCCGCGGCGGTGGACTACGAGGCGATCCGTCGGGTCGCCCTCCAGGGCTCGGCGGTGTCGTCGAACTCCTCGGTGCTCACCCCGACGCTCAAGCAGTGGCAGGACCCGTCGGCCAAGGAGTACACCCACGACCCGGCGCGGGCCAGGTCCCTGCTCACCGGGGCGGGTTACGCCGACGGCAACGGCGACGGCCTGTTCGACGGGCTGAGCCTGCGGATGATCTACGACCAGGCCGACCCGAACATCGCCAAGTGGGCGCAGCTCGTGCGGGACTCCGCCAAGGAGGCCGGCATCGAGATCAAGCTGGAGGGGCTGGAGCGCAACACCTACCTGGCCAAGACCAAGGAGCGGGACTTCGACATCTACGCCGGCTCCTGGGCGATCATGGAGAACCCGCCGGCCAACCTCACCCTGGCCTTCAAGTGCGAGGGGTTCATCAACTACGCCAACGCCTGTGACCCGCAGCTCGACAAGCTGATCGACGAGTCCCGCAGCCACCTCGACCAGCCGTCGCAGAAGACCTCGATCCAGGCCGCCGCGAAGATCATCTCGGACCAGGTGTACGACAACGTGCTCTACGTCGAGGAGTTCACCTTCGCGCACTCCGCGAAGTGGTCGAACTTCCTCGTCCAGCCGAGTGAGCTGCTCTCCATCGTCAACCCGCAGTCCCTGGCGCAGGCCACCGGGGACTGACCCCAGACGCCCGCCGGGCCGGCCGCACCCCGGCCCGGCGGGCACCGGCACGACCTAGGAGGAACCGTGCCCGCCGGTACCAGCTTCATCCTGCGCCGCCTGCTGCGCGGCCTGCTCACCATGTGGTTCGCGGTGACCGTGACGTTCTTCCTGCTCCGGCTCCTGCCCGGCGACCCGGCGCTGGCCATCGCCGACCCCGGGATGACCGAGGAACTGCGCGCCAAGCTGCTCAACGACTACGGCCTCGACAAGCCGCTGGGCGTGCAGTACTGGGAGTTCCTGACCCAGCTCGCGCAGGGCAACCTGGGGATGTCGTTCCGGCAGAACCAGCCGGTGCTGGACATCCTGCTGGAACGGCTGCCGTGGACGCTGCTGCTGGCCGGCTCGGCGCTCGCCGTGACCGTCGCGCTCGGCATCCCGCTCGGCGTGCTCGCCGCCACCCGGGCCAAGGGACCGGTGGACCGGCTCATCCAGGTCGGCGGGATCACCGGCCAGTCGCTGTTCGTCCCGAGCATCGGGGTGTTCCTGCTCTACCTGTTCGGGGTGCAGTTCGGGCTGCTGCCGATCGGCGGGGCGATCGACGACGACGTGACCGGCTTCGCGGCCTACCTGAGCATCGGCCGGCACCTGATCCTGCCCTGCCTGTCGCTGGTGCTGGTGCAACTCGGCTCGTACGTGCTCACCCTGCGCAGCACCCTCATCGACGCGCTCGGCGAGGACTACTGCGCGCTGGCCCGCGCCAAGGGGCTGCCGAACCGGACGGTGGTCTGGCGGCACGCCCTGCGCAACGCGCTGCTGCCCACCACCACCCTGATCGGCCTGCAACTCGGCTTCCTGGTCGGCGGCGCGGTGCTCACCGAGTCCATCTACGCCTACCCGGGTGTCGGACGGAGCATCTTCGAGGCCGTCGGGCAGCTCGACTTCCCGGTGCTCCAGGGCGCCTTCCTGATGCTCGCCTTCGCCGTGATCGTGGCGAACCTGCTCACCGACATCGCGTACGGGCTGCTCGACCCGAGGGTACGGACCGCATGACCACTCCACTGGCTCCCGTCACCGAACCGGCCACCGCCCTGCCGCCACCCGAGTCGGTGGCCCAGCAGACCTGGCAGGCGTTCCGGCGCAACCCGCTCGGCCTCGCCAGCGCCGCCGTCCTGCTGGTGCTGATGGTGGTCGCCGCCGCCGCCGGGCTGATCGCCGACTACCCCAGCGGGTACGGCGAGGACGTGCTCGTCGGGCCGAGCGCCGCGCACTGGTTCGGCACCGACGACCTGGGCCGGGACGTCTTCGCCCAGGTGGTCTGGGGCACCCGGGTCAGCATCGTGGTCGGGCTGGCCGCCAGCGTGCTGGCCATCGTGATCGGCGTGCTGGTCGGGGTGGCCGCCGCCTACTTCCGGTGGGCCGACGCCGTCCTGGGCATGGTCGTCGACCTGTCGCTGTCCCTGCCGGTGCTGCCGTTGATGATCCTGGTCGCGGCGCTGGCCGGGCCGAGCGTGCCGACCCTGGTGGTGGTGATCGCCCTGTTCAGCTGGCCCGAGGTGGCCCGGGTGGTCCGCTCGCAGGGCCTGGCCGTGGTGCCGATGCCGTACGTGTCGGCGGCCCGGGTGATCGGCGGCTCGCACCTGTGGATCATCCGGAAGCACATCCTGCCCGGGGTGGCCCCGGTCATCGCGGTGTCGGTGGTGCTGACCACCTCCCGCGCGGTGCTCTCCGAGGCCGGGCTCTCCTTCCTCGGTCTGGGCGACCCGAACAGCTGGTCCTGGGGCACGATCCTGCACCAGGCGCAGCGTTCCGGGTCGCTGGCCACCGCGTGGTGGACCACGCTCTTCCCCTCCCTGGCCATCCTGCTGCTGGTGGTGGCCACCACCCTGCTCGCCGTGGCGTACAACGACGCCCGCAACCCCCGGACGAGGTGACCACCCGGTGCGACTGCCACCGACCTTCTACCCCGCCCTGCACGACCGGGTCCGCATCGCCCTGGACCGGGCCGGACTGGACGCGCTGCTGCTGGACGACCCGCTGGACGTCGCGTACCTGACCGGGTTCGCGCACTTCCCCAACGAGCGGCCGGTGGCCGCCTGGGTGCCCCGCGACGGCGAGGTGCTGCTGCTGGTGCCGGACCTGGAACGGGAGTACGCGCTCGACCAGCGCGCCGCCGCCCGGCTGGTGGTCTACCCCGAGTTCCCCGGCGAACGCGGCCCGTTCACGGTGCTGGCCGACGCCGTGGCCGGTGCCGTCCGGCGGGTCGGGCACGCGCCGTCCACGTCGACCGGTCGGGTGGCCGCGCTCGCCGCCGCGTTCCCCGGCGTCGAGCCGGTGACCAGCGACCTGGTGGGGCGGCTGCGGCTGCGCAAGACGCCGGAGGAGATCACGCTGCACACCGAGGCGGCCCGGATCGCCGACGCGATGCTCGCCGAGGGCGCCCGGCTGGTCGCCGCCGCCACCGGCCCGGACGATCTGCCCACCGAGACCGAACTCGCCGGGCACGTCACCCGGTTCGGCACCGCCATGATGTACGCCGAGCACGACGACGTCGTGGTGGTGCCGATGCTCACCGGCGGGCTGGTCTACGGCGGGGCGAACTCGGCCCAGCCGCACCGGCTGCCCACCGGGGACCGGCTGCGCCGGGGCGAGCCGTTCATGCTCTCGCTGGGCTGCGCGGTGGGGGGCCGGTTCGTGGAGAGCGAACGGACCTTCCTGCTCGGCGAGCCCACCGCCGAGCAGCGGCGGTACTACCAGGTGGTCCGCGAGGCGCAGGAGACCGGCACCGAGGCGCTGCGCCCCGGTGTCCGCTGCGTCGACGCCAACCGGACCTGCCTGGACGTGATCCGCCGGGCCGGGCTGGCCCGGTTCCTGCGGCACCGGCAGGGGCACGGGATCGGGCTCGGCTTCCACGAGCCGCCCTGGGTCGCCGACGGCGACGAGACCGTGCTGGAGCCGGGAATGGTGCTCTCCAGCGAACCCGGCCTGTACGTGCCCGGCCACGCCGGCTACCGGATCTCGGACACGGTGCTGGTCACCGCGGCCGGACCGCGCCGGCTGACCGGCTACCCCCGGGACCTCGACGACATCGTGATCGGAGCCTGACTGACATGTTCGTGGAGATCAACGACAACCGGCTGGACGTCGAGGTGCTCGGCGACGCGCCGGGCAAGCCGACCATGATCGTGCATCACGGCGCACCCGGGCTGGGCTCGAAGGCCGAACCGCGCGCCTCGTTCGCGGCGTTCGCCGACACGTACCGGGTGGTGGTCTTCGACGCCCGCGGCTCCGGGGCGAGCGAGGGGAACCCGCCGTTCACCCACGAGCAGTGGGCGGCCGACGTGGACGGGTTGCGGGCCTGGGCCGGCGCGGAGCGGATCGTGATGGCCGGCGGCTCGTACGGCGGCTTCATCGCCATGGAGTACGCGATCCGCTACCCGGACCGGGTCGCCGGCCTGGTGCTGCGGGACACCGCCGCCGACAACGCCAACCAGGAGCTGGCGCTGCGCAACGCGCTCGCCTCGTCCCGGGTGGAGATCGACCGGGCGAAGCTGGACCGGATCATGTCCGGGACCGTGCGCGACGACGCCGACCTGCGGGACTGCTGGGCGGAGATCCTCCCGCTCTACGACCACGACCTGGACTGGGCGAAGGTCCGGCAGCGGGTCGAGACCACCCCCTACCGGTACGCCACGCACAACTTCGCCTTCTCCGTCAACCAGCCGCAGTACGACATCACGCCGCTGCTGCCCCGGATCACCTGCCCGACCCTGGTCACCGTGGGCCGGCACGACTGGATCACGCCGGTGGCGTGCAGCGAGACCATCGCGGCGCTGATCCCGCAGGCCCGGCTGGAGATCTTCGAGCACTCCGGACACTCGCCGCAGGTGGAGGAGGCGGAGAAGTTCCAGGCGGTGGTCCGTGCCTTCCTGGCCGAGTTGCCGGCCACTACGGCATGATGCCGATCGAGATGTATGACCTCGATTCCACCGACCGCCGGATCGTGGCGGCGCTCCAGGTAGACGGCCGGGCGAGCTGGACGGACATCGCCCAGCTCACCGGCACCTCGGTGACCACTGTGGCCCGCCGGGCCCAGCAGCTGCTCGCCGACGAGCTGGTCAAGGTCGCCGCCGTGCCCCAGCCGGGCGGCGGCGGCCCCGGCGATCTGCTGATCGTCCGGATCCGCTGCTCGCCGGGGAGTCAACTGCCCGCCGCGCAGGCGCTCGCCGCGATGCCCGAGGTCCGCTTCGTCGCCCTGGTCACCGGCGTGTACGACCTGGTCGCCGAGGTGCTGGTGCCGAAGGGCACCAGCATGCACAGCGTGCTGCTCAGCGGCCTACAGGCCATCGACGGGGTGCAGGGCAGCGTGGCCGACCTGGAGCTGCACACCTACAAGGCCAGCCACGAGTGGAGTCAGCACCTGCTCGGCGACGCCGGCCAGCTCGCCGGCCCGCCCCCGGTGCACAACTGCTCGGCCAACCACCTGGACGAGGTGGACGAGCGGATCGTCGCCGCCCTCCAGGCCGACGGTCGGGCCAGCTTCCAGGCCGTCGCCGGTGGGCTCGGGGTCAGCGAGAGCACCGTCCGCCGCCGGTTCGAGGCGCTCCACCAGGCCGGCTGCGTACAGGTGATCACGCTGGTGCCGGCGGCGGCGCTCGGCTTCGAGGCGGAGATCCTGTTCTGGCTGTCGGTGGCGCCGGCCCGGCTCGACGGGGTGGCCCGGGAACTGGCCGCGCTGCGCGGGGTGCGCTACGTGGCGGCCACCCTCGGGCAGGAGTCGCTGATGTGCGAGGTCATCCTGCCCACCCACGCCGACGTCTTCGAGTTCACCACCAAGACGCTGGCCGGGATCGACGGCATCCAGGCGTGGACCGCCGGGGTGCAGTTGCTCACCGTGAAGCGGGGCTTCGTGGTCACCCCGTGGGCGGCCCGCCGGCTGGGCACGGCCCCGGAACAGCGCCCCGCCGCCCCGGCCCCCCGGGCCCCCCGGGCCCGCCGCGGCTGACGCCGCCTGGTCACCAGGGGCCGAAGGCCCGGTCCCCGGTGGCGGAGACGGCCGCGCAGAGTGCGTCGAGGTCGGCCCCGGTGGTCTCGGCCAGCGACCGGACCGTCAGCGGGATCAGGTACGACGCGTTGGGCCGTCCCCGGTGCGGCATCGGGGTCAGGTACGGCGCATCCGTCTCGACGAGAAGCTGGTCGACCGGGGTGAGCGCGGCGGCCTCGCGCAGCCCGGCGGCGCTGCCGAAGGTGACCGTGCCGGCGAAGCTGAGCAGGTACCCCCGGCGGACGCACTCGCGGGCGAAGTCGGCGTCGCCGGAGAAGCAGTGCAGCACCACCGTGTCCGGGGCACCCTCGTCGTCGAGGATGCGCAGCACGTCGGCGTGGGCGTCCCGGTCGTGGATGACCAGGGCCTTGCCGTACCGCTTGGCGATGGCGATGTGCGCCCGGAAGCTCTCCTCCTGGGCGGCCCGGCCGTCGTCGCCGGTGCGGAAGAAGTCCATTCCGGTCTCGCCGACGCCCCGGACCCGGTCCCGGGCGGCGAGCGTCTCGATCTCGCGCAGCGCGGCGTCCAGGTCGGCCAGCCGGGGGGCCTCGTTGGGGTGCAGCGCCACGGTGGCGAGCACCGCCGGGTACCGGTCGGCGACGTCGGCGCCCCAGCGGGACGAGTCGACGTCCACCCCGACCTGCACGAGCCGGTCCACGCCCACGGTGGCGGCCAGCTCGATCGCGGCGGCCACCGGGTCGGCGGCGTCGCCGCCGCCGGGCACCCCGGCCTCGCTGACGGTGATGTCGAGGTGGGTGTGGCTGTCCAGCACGGGACGGGGCAGCGGCGGCGGGGCGGGCGGGAACTCACCGGCCCGGCGGGCGGCACGCTGCTTGCGGGATTCGGTCCGTTCGGTCATCGCGGCCAGCATCACACACCGGGGCTGGCCGGTGGCACCGACCCGCACCCGCCGGGTGGGGCGGCGTGCGGGCCGGGGGGTGTTCCCGGGCGGCCACCGGCTGTTCACCGGGGCGGAACCTGACCGGCCTAGCCTCGCCGGGATGAGCCTTACCGACCGGGCCAGCGACGCCGCCCCCGAGCGGACCGCGTTGCGCGTGACGTACGGCGGGGTGGTCCACCCGGCGGAGGAACTGGCCCGGGGCGCGGCCTACGAGCTGTTCAGCGCCGAGGCGGCACCCGGTTTCGAGTGGGCGCCCCGACCGGGCGTCAGCTGGCCGTGGCGGCGGTTCGTGCACGTGACCGAGGTCACCGAGGTACGCGGGGGCACCCCGCCGGTCGAGGAGCCGGAGGCGGCGCTGCTGATGCCGGTGCACCGGGACCGGGGCTGGTCGTACGTGCACCAGCTCAGCCAGCAGCCGACGGCGGCCGGCGATCCGACGCTGGCCGCGGTGCGCGCCTCGGCGGTGCTGCGGCGGGGCACCCGGATGGTCAAGGTGCTCTCCGCCCGGCAGCTCGCCGGGTACGTGCGGGGGTGGCTGCCGCACGGGTTCTGCTACCGCGAGCACGACGTGGCGCACCTGCGCACGCCGGCCGCGCTGGCGGTGCTGCGCGGCGACGGCACCAGCGGCGACGGCACCGACGTCGGGTACGCGCTGCGCTGGCGGGCCGCCGACCCGGGCGACTACGACGTGCCGGTCGGCGACGCGCACCGGGGCCTGCTGGAGCTGCCGCCCCGGGACCGGCTCGGCCCGCCGGTGCTGGGCACGGGGTTCGTGCCGAGTTCGGCGCAGCTGATCCCGGAGTTCGTCACCCGGGACTTCGCCGACCTGCCGATGCCCGCCAACGCCAGCCTGCTGGCGTACACCGCCGACGGGGCCGAGGTGGTGCTCTACAGCTACCAGGCGGAGCAGCGGGGCTGGTTGCGGATGGTGGGGCCGCAGTGGCGGCACCTGCTGGCCGCGGTGCCGGGGCTCTCCCCCGACCAGGAGTACGTGCCGACCGGCGAGGTGCCGCGGTCGACGCAGCTGGTCGGCGGGTTGGCCGGCGGCGAGTACGAGGCGGTGGCGGACCTGCCGGGCGGGTTCCGGGTGCTGGCGATGACCCGGGCGGCCCGCTATCCGGTGGAGTCGGTGGGTCGGCGGCTGCGCCACGCCCGGTGGCGGGGCGTGGCGTGCCTGGTGCTCCGGGAGGAGGCGGGCTGGCTGCGGTTGCGCCTGCGGCAGCCCGATCCGGACGCGGTGCGCGACACCGGGGCACAGTGTCACGAACGGGGCGTGTACGAGACGTGGGCGCCGGCCGCCGAGGTGACCGACGACCGGGTGGTGGACCTGCCGTACGCGCTGTGAAGGCATGACGGTGGCCGGCCGGGGAAAGCGCGGGGCGTCCGACACCGACGGATCAGGAGAAGAGCATGCCCTTCATCACCGTGGGTACGGAGAACTCCGC
This sequence comes from Micromonospora sp. S-DT3-3-22, assembly GCF_015354745.1. Lineage (NCBI taxonomy): Bacteria > Bacillati > Actinomycetota > Actinomycetes > Micromonosporales > Micromonosporaceae > Micromonospora > Micromonospora sp. S-DT3-3-22. The sequence continues at coordinate 57,040 of NZ_JACGMO010000014.1, read as the reverse complement.
CCCCATCGACCTGTACTACGAGGATCACGGCCAGGGTCAGCCGATCGTGCTGATCCACGGCTTCCCGTTCAACGGGGCGACCTGGGAGAAGATGTCGGGTCCGCTGCTCGCGGCGGGGTACCGGGTGATCACCTACGACCGGCGCGGGTACGGCAGTTCGGCCCAGCCGGCCATGGGCTACGACTACGACACCTTCGCCGCCGACCTCGACGTGCTGATGACCGAGTTGGACCTGCGCAACGCGATCCTGGTGGGCCACTCGATGGGCACCGGTGAGGTGACCCGCTATCTCGGCACGTACGGGTCGAGCCGGGTGGACCGGGCGGTGCTGATGGCGCCGCTGGCGCCGTACCTGTTGCAGACCAAGGACAACCCGGAGGGCGTCGAGAAGAGCCTCTTCGACGGGTTCCAGCAGGCGATCCTCGCGGACCGGTTCGCCTACCTGAGCCAGTTCTGCGACGCGTTCTTCAACTATTCGGAGAACAAGGGCAAGTGGGTCAGCGAGGAGGCGTACCGGGCGCACTGGCAGATCGGCGCGCAGGCGTCGGCGAAGGGCACCCACGACTCGGTGGACGCCTGGCAGACCGACTTCCGGGGCGACGTGCCGAACATCGACGTCCCGGTGCTGATCATCCAGGGTGACAAGGACAACGTGCTGCCGTACCCGAAGACGGGTCAGCGGCTGGCGCCGATGCTGCCCGACGGCAAGCTGGTCACCCTGAAGGGCGCGCCGCACGGTATCCCGTGGACGCACCCGACCGAGGTGAACCGGGCGCTGATGGAGTTCATCGGCGCACCGGCGATGGCCCGCGCCTGACGCTGTGCCGGCACGGCCCCGGGGGGTTCCCCCGGGGCCGTTGCCCGCCGGTGGCGGCCGGTCAGCCCTCCAGCCGGGCGAGTTCCTCGTCGACGATCGACGGGTCGAGCTTGCGGAAGACCGGCTTCGGCGCGGCGAGCGGCCGACCGGCCGGCAGCGGTACGGACTCCCAGCGCGCGCCGACGGTGTAGTCCCCGGTGAGCACCGGGTAGCCGGGCCCGCCGTCGAGGTCGTCGACCTCTTCGAGGACCGGCATCGGGGCGTGCACGCCGGTGCCGCCGAGCAGCTCGTGGATCTGCTGCGCGGAGTGCGGCAGGAACGGGGTGAGCAGGGTGTTGGCGTCGCTGACCACCTGGAGGGCGACGTGCAGGATGGTGCCCATCCGGGGCTTGTCGGCCTCGGCCTTGAGCTTCCAGGGGGCCTGCTCGGACAGGTACCTGTTGGCCTCGGCGACGACCTTCATGGCCTCGCCGATGGCCTGCTTCTGCCGGTGCCGGGCGATCAGGTCGCCGACCGTGCCGAAGCCGGCGCGGGCCACCGCGAGCAGCGCCTCGTCGGCCTCGGTGAGCCCGGCCGGGTCGACCGGCGGGATCGCGCCGAAGTTCTTCGCCGCCATGGAGACCGACCGGTTGACCAGGTTGCCCCAGCCGGCGACGAGTTCGTCGTTGTTGCGGCGGAGGAACTCGGCCCAGGTGAAGTCGGTGTCGTTGCTCTCCGGGCCGGCGACGGCGATGAAGTAGCGCAGCGCGTCGGCGTCGTAGCGTTCCAGGAAGTCCCGGACGTAGATGACCACCTTGCGGGAGGAGGAGAACTTGCGTCCCTCCATGGTCAGGTACTCGCTGGAGACGACCTCGGTGGGCAGGTTGAGCCGGCCGAGTTCGCCGGGCTGGCCGTCGCGGCTGCCCGCCCCGGAGTAGCCGCCGAGCAGGGCCGGCCAGATCACCGAGTGGAAGACGATGTTGTCCTTGCCCATGAAGTAGTAGCCCGGGGAGTCCTTGCCCTCCCCGTCGGCCGACCACCACTTCCGCCACGCGTCCGGGTCGCCGGTGCGCCGGGCCCACTCGATGGACGCGGACAGGTAGCCGATCACCGCGTCGAACCAGACGTAGATCCGCTTGTCGCCGCGCTCCTGCCAGCCTTCGAGGGGGATCGGCACCCCCCATTCGAGGTCCCGGGTGATGGCCCGGGGCTGGAGGTCGTCGAGCAGGTTGCGGGAGAAGCGCAGCACGTTGGGCCGCCAGCCCTCGCGGGTGTCCAGCCACTGGCGCAGCGCGTCGGCGAGGGCGGGGAGGTCGAGGAAGAAGTGCTCGGTCTCCACGAACTCCGGCGTCTCACCGTTGATCTTGGACTTGGGGTTGATCAGGTCGATCGGGTCGAGCTGGTTGCCGCAGTTGTCGCACTGGTCGCCCCGGGCGCTGTCGTAGCCGCAGATCGGGCAGGTGCCCTCGATGTAGCGGTCGGGCAGGGTCCGCCCGGTGGACGGGGAGATCGCCCCGGTGGTGACCTTGGGGACGATGTAGCCGTTGCGGTGCAGCCCGGTGAACAGCTCCTGCACCACCGCGTAGTGGTTGCGGGTGGTGGTGCGGGTGAACAGGTCGTACGACAGGCCCAGCGCCAGCAGGTCCTCGGCGATCACCCGGTTGTACCGGTCGGCCAGCTCGCGCGGGGTGACCCCCTCGGCGTCGGCCTGCACCTGGATCGGGGTGCCGTGCTCGTCGGTGCCCGAGACCATGAGCACGTCGTGACCGGCCATCCGCATGTACCGGGCGAAGACGTCGGAGGGTACGCCGAAGCCGGACACGTGGCCGATGTGGCGCGGACCGTTGGCGTAGGGCCAGGCGACCGCGGCGAGAACGTGACTCATGACCAGCAAGCCTAGTGACCCGGGTCGGCGGCCGGCGAACCAATAGGGTCACCGCGCCACGCCGACGTCGAATCGCCGTTCGCGGGAATTGCCCACCGACACGCGGAGTCAGCTCACGGGCACCGACCGCCACCCGGTGTCCAATGGCTGACGTGACGGGCAGACGATCGGGGCACGACGAGTCGACGGCGGGCACCCGGCGACCGCCGCGCCCCGGCCCCGGGGACGGCCCGGTGGCGCGCGGCTCGGCCGTCGCGCCGCAGCCACGGCCCGGTCCCGGTCCGGACGACGCGACCGTGGAGGTCGAGCCGACCACCGGCGCGCCGGTCGACGCGGTGCCCCGGCGGGTGCCGGTCCGCCAGCCGCGGACCCACCGGCGGGACGGGGAGCAGCCGGACGACGACGGGTTCTTCTGGGCGCCCATCGAACAGGTGCACTGGGACGGCACCCCGCTGCGCAAGGAGCCGAAGCAGCGGTTGCGGACCCCGCGCCGACGTCGCCCCGCCCGCGCCCCCACCCCGCCGGACCCGATCCGGGGGCTCGCCGTGCTGCTGGCGTTGAGCCTGGTCGCGGCGTTCTTCGCCTGGGTGAGCGCGGGGCCGCTCTGGCTGGCCGTCGGGCACTCCACGGCCGGGACGGTGGTGGTCACCGACTGCTCGGGCGGTGGGCTGACCCAGCGCTGCCGGGGCATCTTCACCGCCGACGACGCCCGGTTCCGCACCCACGGGGCACGGGTCAGCGGGGTGCCGGCCGACCGTACCGCCGCCGGCTCGACCCTGCCGGCGCGGGTGACCGGGCCGGACGCGGACACCGCGTACGCCGACACCGGGGTGGGCCGGCACCTGCGGTGGCTGCTCGGCCTGCTGGCGGTGGCCGGCTGCGCGGCGGGGATCGTCAGGTGGACCGGGGCGACCCGGTTGGCCGACCCCCGGCAGCGCCGCTGGGCGACCGGCGGCGGCTACGCCGGGCCGGTGCTGATCACCCTGGGCTTCCTGGTCGCCGCCTGGTGAGCGCCGGCTCCGCTCAGCGGTGCACGACGGCGTAGACGTCCCGGCGGCGCAGCCCGTACCCGGTGGCGACGTCGCTGATCGCGTCCCGGCGGGACATGCCGGCGGCCTCCCGGTCGGCCACCCGGGCCCGCAGGGTGTCGTCGTCGGGGCGTTCGGCGGGGGTCTGCGGCGCTCCCCCCACGACGAGGGTGATCTCGCCGCGTGGTTCCTCCCGGGCGGCCCAGTCGGCCAGTTCGCCGAGCGGCCGGCGGACGACCTCCTCGTAGGTCTTGGTCAGCTCCCGGCACAGCGCGGCCGGCCGGTCGGCGTCGAACGCGGCGGCCAGGTCGGTCAGCGCGGCGGCGATCCGGTGCGGGGCCTCGAAGAAGACGAGGGTGCGGGGTTCGGTGGCGAGGGCCCGCAGCCGGGCCCGCCGGCCGCCGGGCGAGCGGGGCAGGAAGCCCTCGAAGCAGAACCGGTCGCAGGGCAGCCCGGACAGGGCCAGGGCGGTGGTGACGGCGCTCGGGCCGGGCGCGGCGGTGACCGGCACCCCGGCGTCGAGCGCGGCGGTGACCAGCCGGTACCCGGGGTCGGAGACGCTGGGCATGCCGCCGTCGGTGACCAGCGCGACCCGGTGCCCGGCGCGGAGCACGTCGACCAGTTCCGGGGTACGCCGTTCCTCGTTGCCCTCGAAGTAGGAGACGATCCGCCCCTCGACGGTGACGTCGAGGTCGCGGGCGAGCCGGGCGAGCCGGCGGGTGTCCTCGGCGGCGACCACGTCGGCGGTGGCGAGGACGTCACGCAGCCGGGCGGACGCGTCGGCGGGGTTGCCCAGTGGCGCGCCGAGCAGAATCAGGCGCCCGATCTCGGACATTTCACCCACGTGGCGCGCTCCTTCATCGATACTCGTACCAATCTCGGGGACGACGGGCGCCACCGGGCACCTTCGCAGCCTACGATCGCCGGGTGACGAGTGCGTCGACAGCACAGGGTGCGAGCGCGGACCGGACCGACCCGGAGGCACCCCCTCCCGAGGGCGGAGGGGGCGGCGTGCCGGCGATCGTCCGGCGACGACTCGCCACCGTCGAGTCCCGGCTCGACGTGAACTCGTGGATCGCCACCGCCGTCGTGGTGACGATCGCCGCCGTCCTGCGGCTGCTCGGGCTGAGCAGCCCCAAGGGCAAGATCTTCGACGAGATCTACTACGCCCGTGACGGCTACGGCCTGATCGACAAGGGCGTCGAGTGGAACTACAAGGACAACGGCCCGTCGTACGTGGTCCACCCGCCGCTGGGCAAGTGGCTGATCGGGCTCGGCGAGTGGGCCTTCGGCTACCAGGACGCGGAGACCAACATCTCCGTGCCGGGCCACCTGATGACCACCGCCCCGGAGTTCGGCTGGCGGATCAGCTCGGCGGTGGCCGGCATCCTCACGGTGCTGATGATCACCCGCATCGCCCGCCGGCTGTTCCGCTCCACCACGCTCGGCTGCGCCGCCGGCCTGCTGCTCGCCCTCGACGGCTTCCACCTGGTGCTCTCCCGCACCGCGCTGCTCGACATCTTCCTGCCGCTGTTCATCCTGGCCGCCTTCGGCGCGCTGGTGCTCGACCGGGACGCCCGGCGACGGCGCTGGGCCCGCGCGCTGGACGCCGGCCTCGACCCGACCGCACCCGGCCGGGCCGGTCGCCCCGCCGGCGGCTGGCGGAACTGGCCCTGGTGGCGGCTGCTCGCCGGGGTGCTGCTCGGGTGCGCGTGCGCGGTGAAGTGGAGCGGGATCTACTTCGTACCGGCCTTCGGGCTGCTCGCCCTGCTCTGGGAGGTCGGCCTGCGCCGGTCGGTCGGGGTCCGCCGGCCGTGGCGCGACGCGCTCCTGGACGAGCTGCCCTGGCTGGTGCTCGCCGGGCTGCTGGTGGTCGGCACCTACCTGGTCACCTGGTCGGGGTGGCTGCTCTCCGACGAGGGCTACTACCGGCTCGCGTCCCGGTACCCGAACGTGCCCGGGCTCAGCGACACCCCGGTCATCGGCGCGCTGACCAACCTGTTCCAGTACCACAAGGCGGCGTTCGAGTTCCATACCGGCCTGGAGACCGCACACAAGTACCAGTCCTGGCCCTGGCAGTGGTTGCTGCTCGGCCGGCCGGTGGCGTTCCACTGGTCCGGCGACGGCGCGTGCGGCGCGCCCACCTGCGCGTCGGAGATCCTGCTGCTGGGCACGCCGCTGCTCTGGTGGTCGTTCCTACCGGCCCTGGCCGCCACGCTCTGGCTCGGCATCGCGCGCCGTGACTGGCGGGCCGGGGCGTTCCTGGTGGCCGTGGCCGCCGGTCTGCTGCCCTGGTTCTGGTACGCCCTCGACGGCCGGACGATGTTCTCCTTCTACGCCGCCCCGGCGCTGCCGTTCCTGGTGCTGAGCGTGGTGTACGTGCTCGGCACGATCGCCACCCCCACCGTCGGGGAACGGGTCACCCCGGTCGGTCGGGCCGGCCCCGCACCGGACGGCACCGCACCGGACACCGGCGAACCGGCCGACCCGAAGGCCACCGTGCTCGTCGCGGAGGCCGACGCGGCGGCGGCGGAGCAGCTCGCCGACCGGCGACTGGTCGGCGGGGTCATCGTCGGCGCGTACGTGCTGCTGGTGGCGCTCTGCTTCGCCTACTTCTACCCGATCTTCGTGGGCAACATCCTGCCGTACGACGACTGGTCCGCCCGGATGTGGCTGGACGGCCGCTGGATCTGACCGGCCCCTATCCTCCGCCCGCCCCACCGTCCCTCCCGCCCGGGCCCCGAGCCCGGCGGCAGGAGCCGGTGGGGCGGACCTCTGTCGGGGCTCCCCAGTGGACACGGCGCGTGCGACGGGGGTGACCAGAGACGCGGTCGACAGCCACGAGGGGGTGCCCGGGTAGGGCGGACGCGGCAAGGCCGGGAGAGAGCCGGGTGCGCCGCCGGCCCGCCGGGCGGGCCGGCACGGAGCGGGTGCGCCGACGGGGCGGAGGCACGACCGTGGGCGGTGGGGAGTGATGATGCCGGGAGGTGTCCCGTGAGTGTGCCGGGACAGAAGGGCGCGCCCCGATCGCCTGCCACGGGGGAAGCGGGCGATTGGGGCGCGCAAGGAGAGCTTAACCACGTTGTGCCACCGGCACAACGGGTCGACTTGGGTCAGATTTCCGACCGATGCGTCGCGCGGCAAATGGTTTACATCTAGCATCTAACGGACGGTCATCGACCGGGGTCCGGGCGACCACCCGCACTCCCGCCGCCCCGCCCGGCCCACCGGGCGGGCAATCCCGTGGTCGAGACTCGCGCCGCGCACCCCGGTGAAGCTCCACTATGGATCTCACTACACTTCGCCCGGTGATCAACACGAGACGACGATCAACGGCCGTCCTGATCGGAGTGTTGGCGGCGACCGCGCTGACCGGCCCCGCACCCGCCCGCGCCGAAGGCGAGGAGCCCACCGAGCCGCCCAAGGTCGAGCTGGTGCTCGACGTGAGCGGTTCGATGCGGGCCAACGACATCGACGGACGCAGCCGGATCTCCGTCGCCCAGCAGGCGTTCAACGAGGTGGTCGACGCACTGCCCGAGGAGACCCAGCTCGGCATCCGGGTGCTCGGCGCGACCTACCGGGGCAAGGACAAGAAACAGGGCTGCCTGGACACCCAGCAGATCGTGCCGGTCGGGCCAGTGGACCGGACGGCCGCCAAGGCCGCCGTGGCGACGCTGCGACCGACCGGCTTCACCCCGGTCGGGCTGGCCCTGCGGTCCGCCGCCCGGGACCTCGGCACCGGCACCACCGCCCGTCGGATCGTGCTGATCACCGACGGCGAGGACACCTGCGCCCCGCCCGACCCGTGCGAGGTGGCCCGCGAACTGGCCGCGCAGGGCACCAAGCTGGTGGTCGACACGCTCGGCCTGGCCCCCGACGAGAAGGTCCGCCGGCAGCTGCTCTGCATCGCCACCGCCACCGGCGGCACCTACACGGCGGCGCAGAGCGCCGACGAGCTGACCGGCCGGATCAAGCAGCTCGTCGAACGGGCGAAGGACACCTACACCGCCGCCCCGACCGTCGTCGCCGGCCGGGGCGCGTGCGCCGACGCGCCACTGCTCGCCCCCGGCGTCTACGCCGACCGGGAGGCGTTCTCTGAGCACCGGTGGTACCGGGTGCCCGTCCGGCCGGGGCAGGAGTTGCGGGCGTCGGTCAGCGTGGCGTTGGACCGTCCGGTGAACCCCGACCACGCGGTGCTGCTGCGGGCCACCGCCACCGACGGGCGGGAACTGGTCCGGGGCGTCGACGCCGGCAGCGGCCGTACCGACGTGGTGTCGGCGGGGCTGCGCTGGTCGCAGACGGAGGACGGGGCGTCGCCCAGCCCGTCGGCGACCGACGCACCTGTTCCAGCCACCACGGTCTGCCTGGTGGTCAGCAACGCCTTCGCGCCGCGCCCGGGGACCCGGGCCGAGCCGGGCATGCCGGTCGAGCTGACCATCGACGTGGTCGCCTCGTCGCCCGCACCGGCCGCGCCGGACCTGGGGCGCGGCTGGGTGCTGCTGCTCCTGCCCACCCTGGCCGGCCTGGTCACCGGCCTGGTCGTCGGACTGCTCACCCGCTGGTGGGTGGCGACGTGGAGGACGAACTGATGCGTACCCCGATCATCCGGGGCGGCGCGGCGCTGGCCGCCGTCGGCCTGACCCTGCTCGCCGCCCCGGCCCCGGCCACGGCCGCGCCCACCCCCTCCCCCGGTGCCACCCCGGTCACCCGGGCCGGGACGTCGTTCCTGACCGCCACCGGCATCACGGCCGGCCAACCGGTCCGGGTCGACGCCTCCACCGGCGACTTCCTGTACTGGTCGTTCCCCGCCTCGGCCGGGCAACGGCACGAGATCGCCGCGACGGTGTCGCTGCCCCGGGCCCGCACCGGCGCGTCCACCTGGACGGTGGAGGTGTTCGACGGGCTGCGCCGCCGGCAGGCGTGCACGGCCGGGGCGCAGACCCCGACGGTGGCCGCCTCGGCGGGCAGCGTGGCGCTGGGCTGCACGCTGCGGCAGGTGCGCTCCTGGGCGGAGCCGTGGTCGGCCGACCCGCTGCCGGGCACCTACTACGTCCGGCTGTCGGTGACCGACCTGCCCGAGGCCGACCTGGGGCAGCCGGTCGACGTCGAGCTGCTGCTCGCAGCCGACGGCGAGGGTTCCCGCGACGACGGCGAGTTGAAGGCGCCGCTGGTGCCGAACACCCGGGCCGGTGCGGTGCTGACCGGCGACCCGGCGGCGGAGCCCGCCGAGGCCGACGACGACTGGTTCGACGGCGACTGGCTGCCCGCGCTCGGCTCACGCTGGGCGTGGAGCACCGTCGGTGGTGCGCTCGCCGCCGTCGCCGGGGTGGTCGGTTTCGCGCTGACCCGCCGGCCCCGCCGCCCCTGACCCACCCGGTGCCCGGTCCCCGTCGGGCGTGGCCACCGCCGCGTCGGAGGGGACCGGGCCGCCGGGGGACCCTACGGTGTCGCCCGGTTGCGGTACGTTCACCAGCCATGGCCGTTGGTCCGCACACCGGCGGACCGGGCGTGGTCGTACCGGAAAGGGGTGGGTTGATGCGTGACCTGCTGCCGGCGGCCGTCTCGGTGGCGGTCGCCGGGACCGCCGACTGGGTCGGTGAGCTGCTCCCGGAGGAGCGGGCCGGGCTGGGCGAGCGGGCGGTGGAGAGCCGGCGGCGGGACTTCACCGCCGGTCGGGTCTGCGCCCGACGGGCGATGACCGCCCTCGGCCTGCCGGCCACGCCGGTCCCCGCCGCGCCGAACCGGGCCCCGGTCTGGCCGGCCGGGCTGATCGGCACCATCACCCACACCCGGGACTACTGCGCCGCCGCGGTCGCCCGCCGCGCCGACCTGCGCGCGGTCGGCATGGACGCCGAACGCCAGCGCGACCTCAACCCGGGGGTACGCCGGATGATCCTGCGCCCCGAGGAGGAGGACCGGCTGGCCCGGCTCCCCGGCGGAGTGAACTGGCCGATCGTGGTGTTCAGCGCCAAGGAGACCATCTACAAGGTCTGGCATCCGGTGGTGGGCTCCTGGTTGGACTTCCTGGACGCCACCGTCGACCTGGACCCGGACGCGGGGGTCTTCACCGCCCGGATCGACCCGGCCCGGGTGTCGGCGGCCACCGTGGCGGCCCCGCCCACCGTGGTCACCGGCCGGTTCGCGGTCGAGGACGACCTGGTCCGCACCGCGGCCGTGCTGCACCTGCCCTGACCCGTTGCCGCCACCCAGCTTCCCTCCAGCGCCGACCGTCGAACGAGGAGTACGGTGAACCAGCCCCAGCCCCCCTACGGGCCGCAGGACCCGCACCAGCCGCCCCCAGGGCAGTACTACCCGGTCGACCCGACCGCCCCGCCGCCCCCGGTCCCCGACCCGCCCTACTCCGACCCGTACGCCCCGCCGTCGCCGTACGCGCCGCCGCCGGTGTCGGGGGCGCCGCAGCCGTCGTACGAGCCCGGGGGCACGCCGCCGGTCTCGGGTGCGGGCTACCCGCCGGTGTCGGGCGCGGGCTACCCGCCGGTCTCCGGTGGGGGCTATCCGCCGCCCGGTGGGGGCTATCCCCCACCCGGCGGGGGTTACCCGCCACCCGGTGGGGGCTATCCGCCGCAGCCCGGCGGGCCCGGCTATCCGCTGGGTCCGGCGAAGTCGGCCGGTTCGTCGAACAAGAACGTCTGGATCGTCGTCGGCCTCGTGGTCGCCCTCGTGGTGCTGCTCTGCTGCGGCGGCATCATCGCCCTGATCGTGGCCGGCGGCAAACAGGCCGACGAGGCCGCCCGGGAGTTCGAGCCCTCGCTGCCCACGCCCGGCGTCACGGCGGCACCGGGGCTGCCCGGTGACCCGCCGTCGGCGGCCCCGTCGTCGACCGACGAGGCGTTCAACCTGAAGGCCGGTCAGACGCTGGTGATCAGCGACGACGACGGCACCATCGAGATCACCGTCCGCAGCTTCAGCACCTCGACGAAGGGCTGCCGCTCGTTCGCGCCGCCGCCGAACAAGGGCTTCTATCTGATCGCCGACGTCACCGCCACGGTGACCAAGGGCACCTCGTCGATCAACCCGTTCTACTTCCAGTGGGTGGCCGACGACGGGACCACGGTGAACGGCCTGGCCGGCGCGTTCTCCGGTTGCGGCGGCGACCTGCTCGACTCGGGCAGCGGCATCCCGGCCGGCAGCAAGCGTTCCGGCTCGGTGGTGTTCGACGTGGCCGACAAGAACGGCGTGGTCGAGTACCAGCACAAGTTCAAGGCGGCCGGTTCCTGGAAGCCCTGACCACCGACCCCTCCGGCGGGCCGGTCCCCTGACCGGGGGCCGGCCCGTCGGCGTCGTACGGGGGCCGGGATCGCTGCCGTGCCTTGAATCGGGTCCGGTACCGGCGGATGCTTGACGCATCGACCCCCAGCGATCGACTTGGAGGTGGGGGATGCGTCGTCTCTCGCTCGTCGCCCTGGCCCTGGCCGTCACCCTGCTGCCGGCGACCCCGGTCGCCGCGTACCCCGCCGCCGCCCGACCCGACGCCAGCGGCCCGACGGTCGGGCTGGCGCAGGTACGGACGGCCGGCACCGCCTGGGGTCCGGACCCGACGACCGGCCGGCCGACGCTCACCGTCGACGGCACCGTCGCGCCGGAGCAGCTACGCGCGCTGCGCGCCCTCGCCGCGCGGGCCGGCGCCGACCTGCGCCGCGAACCCGGCCGGTTGCGCCTGCTCATCGCCGGCGGGCAGAGCGTCTACGGCGGCGGCGCGCGGTGCTCGCTCGGCGCGAACGTGCACAGCGGCAGCACCTACTACTTCCTCACCGCCGGCCACTGCACCGCCGCCGCGACCACCTGGTACGCCGACAGCGGTCAGACGACCGTGCTGGGCACCCGTACCGGCAGCAGCTTCCCGGTCAACGACTACGGCCTGGTCCGCTACACCGGCAGGGTCAGCCACCCGAGTGCCATCTACACCTATCCCGGCCTGCTCACCGTCAACGCCGTCGGCACCGCGTACGTCGGGCAGGCGGTGTGCCGCAGCGGCGCCACCACCGGCGTGCGGTGCGGCACCGTCACCGCTCTCAACCAGACCGTCAACTACGCCGAGGGCAGCGTCACCGGACTGATCCGCACCAACATCTGCGCCGAGCCGGGCGACAGCGGTGGTCCGCTCTACGTCGCCGCGACCGGGGTGATCATCGGCATCCTCTCCGGCGGCAGCGGCAACTGCACCAGCGGGGGCAGCACCTACTACCAGCCGGTCGCCGAGATCCTCGCCGCCTACGGGGTCACCCTCCCCTGAGCGGCCCCGCTGCCGCCCACCCGGCACCGGCTCGTCCCCGGTCGACGTCAACTGACCACCGGGCGGACGACGGCCAAGGGCGGGCCCCGTGGTGGGACCCGCCCTTGACCGCTTGTTCCTGGTGGAGCCGCCGGAAGGCGAACCTCGGCCCTCTCCCGCCGAAGGCGTCGTGCGCGCGGGCGGTAGCTGCCCTGGAGCGTTCAGCGCCCCCGACGCGTGTAGGCACGCAGCGACAGCGGGACGAAGACCACCAGCAGCCCGAGTGCCCAGAGCAGGACGGCGGTCGACGGATGCTCCAGTGGCCAGGCCACGTTCCCGGTCGGGGCGCCCGGGTTGCCGAACAGCTCCCTCGACGCGGCGGTGAGGGCGCTCACCGGGTTCCAGTCGGCCAGGAAGCGGAGCCATGCCGGCATGCCGCCGGTAGGGACGAACGCGTTCGACAGCATCGTGAACGGCAGGCCCAGCGGCACCAGCGAGTCGGCCACCTGCTCGTTCTTGACCGCCAGGCCCACGTACACGCCGACCCAGCTCAGCGCGTACCGCAGCACGATCATCAGCAGGAACGCCTCAACCGTCGGCATCAGGCCGCGGTGCGGCTGCCAGCCCACTATCAGGCCCGCGCCCACCATGATGGCCAGCATGAGCAGGCCGATCAGCAGGTCCGCGCCGGTCTGCCCGAACGGCACCGCCAGGCGGGCCATCGGCATGGAGCGGAACCGGTCCATCACACCGCGAGAGGCGTCGGTGGCCATCCGCGTCGTGACGCCCAACCACGCGGAGAAGGTCACCATCGCGAACAGGCCGGGCATGAGGTACTCGCGGTAGTTGCCGCCGTTCGGCACCCGGATCGCGCTGCCGAAGACGTACCCGAACAGCACCACCATGATGACCGGGAAGAGCAGTGCGGCGACGATCTGTCCCGGCTCCTGCCGCAGCCGACCGACCTCGCGGCCGACCAGGGTCATCCCGTCGGTGAACGTCCAGCCGAGACGACTCATCGGTGAGGTGGCGGTGGTCATCGGACGGCCTCCTTGCGGTCGGTGAGGCGCAGGAACACCTCGTCGAGGGTGGGACGGCGCACGCTCACGTCGGCGGCGGCGATTCCGGCCTGGTCGAGCTCGCGCACGATGTCGGCGAGCCGGAGGCCGGTGGCGGGCAGGGCGACGCTGAGCCGGTCGGTCTCGGTCGTCGTGACTTCGGAGCCGGTCAGATTGCCCAGGACGGTCGCCGCCAGGGGCAGCATGGCGGGGGTTTCGGTGATGAGTTCGAGGCGGTCCCCGATGGTGGACTTCAGCTCGTCGGGCGTGCCGGTGGCGATCACCCGTCCGTGGTCGATGACGGCGATGTCGTCCGCCAGCTGGTCGGCTTCGTCCAGATACTGGGTGGTGAGCAGCACCGTGGTGCCGTCAGCCACCAACTCGCGGATGCTCGCCCAGATTTCGCCGCGGCTGCGCGGGTCGAGGCCGGTGGTGGGCTCGTCCAGGAAGAGCACCGTGGGGCGCAGGATGAGGCTGGCGATCAGGTCGAGCCGGCGACGCATGCCGCCGGAGTAGCCGGCGACCGGGCGGTCGGCGGCGTCCATCAGACCGAAGCGGTCGAGCAGCTCGTCGGCCCGCTGGTGCGCCGCGCGGCGGGACAGGTGGTACAGACGCCCGAACATGCGCAGGTTGCTGCGACCGGTGAGCTTCTCGTCCACGGCGGCGTGCTGGCCCGCGAGCCCGATCCGCTCGCGCACCCTGCCGGCCTCGCGGACGACGTCGTAACCGGCGACGCGGGCATGCCCGGCATCGGGGTCCGACAAGGTCGCGAGGATGCGCACTGCGGTCGTCTTCCCGGCCCCGTTCGGCCCGAGCACGCCGCAGACCGTCCCCTCCGGGACGGCCAAGTCCAGACCCTGTAACGCGTGGGTGCCGCCGAAGGACTTGCGCAGCCCTTCGGCGACCACGATCGGCTCCGCCATGGTCCCCTCACTGAGTACGTTGTACGCGGTCATGGTGGCAGCGTAAGACACTGGGTACGGTGTACGCAACTGACAGGGTGGAGCAATGACCGAAACCGAGTACGTGAGCATCTGGATGCGGCCCGAGCGCCCGGCCTTCGGGCCCAAGCCGGCGTACAGCCGCACCCAGATCACCGAAACGGCGATCCGGATCTCCGACGCCGAAGGGCTGGAGGCCGCTACCATGCGGCGGGTCGCCGCCGAGATCGGCACCGGCGCGATGTCCCTCTACCGGTACGTCCCCAGCCGGGACGACCTGGTCGAGCTCATGGCCGACCGGGTGATGGGCGAGATCGACGTTGCGGGCATGCCCTCGGGCGACTGGCGTGCAGACCTGACGCGCTATGCCGACGAGCTGCGGACCATGTGGCTGAGGCACCCGTGGATCGCCACCGTGCAGCGGTCACTGCCCAGCTTCGGCCCGAACCAGCTGCTCTTGATCGAACGGCTGATGGGAATCCTCGACCCCCTCGTCCCCATCGACGAGAACCTCGCCCTCACGGCCATGCTGAACAGCTACGTCGAGGGCACCGTCCGCGAGGAGATCAGCTCAGCCAGAAAGTTCCACCGCAGCGGGCTCAGCGAATCGGAGTGGATGGCGCGGAGTTACCCGTACGTCGACCAGCTGGTGAGAAGCGGGAAGTACCCGATCTTCACCAAGATCGTCATGCAGGCGCGCCAGCCGCACCTGAGCCGCGACGATCAGTTCCGGCACGGGCTGCACCGTGTTCTCGACTGCATCGCCACAGCCCTCCCGGCACACGACCGGGTCCCGGAAGACGCCTGAGAAGTGCCTGATCCACCGACCGGTCCGCCCGGGCCGGACCTCGTCGTGGGGGGCGGTCAATGCTCGGCCCGGGGCGGGCCCGGGCTTCGCGGGCGACCCGGGGGCGGATGGGGTGAGGCGCCGGGAAGGCTGCGCCCGACCAGGAGCCCCGCCCTCCGCAAGCGCCTCCCCACCACAATCCCGCCACCCCGGCCCACCCGCGTGACGGCAACGCCGACCACGGTCCTCCCGCTGCCCGGCCGGGGCGTCGGCGACATGCGACCCTTCGAGGTGACCGGCCCCTACGGGTTGGCCTGCTTCGAGCTCAGCCGGAACACCGGAATGAGCACGGCGGCGACCGCGAGGTGCACGAACGCAAGGGTGACCCTGGTCCCGACCGACGCATCGACGGCGAACAGCGGCACGAGCGACGCGGCCAGGACCACCAGCGCCACCACCGTCCAGATCAGCAGGCCGCGAGTGGTCACGCGCTCCAACAGGGCGAGCAGCGCCCATCCCATCAGGGAGATGACCAGCGAGAACGAGACGATCGCACCCGGCCCGAGCTCCAGCGCCTGCTGCCCCTCAGGCTTGACGACCATGTCGTAGCCGAGCACCAGCTCGCCCACCGCCCAGACCAGGACGGCCGCCACGACGGCCCCCAGCACCGCGAGGCCCCGTTGGCGTCGACGCGTCCCCACACCGACGTCCCGTACATCGTTCCGAAGCGCCACGGATACTCCTTATACAGCTTGATAGTTCATTGACTGAACAAAACGAGTATAGGCAGTACTCAAGAGTCTGAACAGTGAAGGAGGTGAAGTAGTGCGTACGCTGGGAGAATGAGCACGGATGCCGATCCGGTCCTGGACGAGTTGAGCAACCTCGTCTTCGAGATGACCCGCCGGTTGCGCGACGACTTCAACGAATCCGCGGCCGAGCTGAGCCTTCCCCCCACGCAGGCGCTCGCGCTGGTCTACCTGTCCGCCCCGGCACCGATGCGCGAACTGGCCGATCGGCTGTCGTGCGAGCCCTCGAACGTGACAGCGATCGTCGACGGGCTGGAGAGCCGCGGGCTGGTCACCCGCCAGCCCGATCCGTCGGACCGACGGGTCAAACACGTGACTCTCACCGGAGAAGGCGAGCGCCACCGCGCCGAGCTGGGCTCCCGCAACAGGGCGAAGGTCGCCGCCGTCTTCAACCTGTCCGCCCCCGACCGGTCGCAGCTGCGTGACCTGCTCTCCCGGGCCCTGGACGACTCCTCGTAATCAGGCTGCGACCGTCGGCGCCCCGCCAGCCGGCGCTGCCGGGCGGGCAGTGGTCGATCCGCCGGACCCGTCGACGGCACCGTGCACCGCAGGGGATCGGGGAGTGCGCTTCGTCGGCCCGTGGCCCGACAGAACGCACCTCCCCGATGTGCCACTTACGACGTGCCCGTTGCCGTCCCGCTTCAGGCCGCCCAGACAACCGGCCGGAAGTCGCTGTATGCCCGTGCCTCGAAGGGGCCGCCGCCGCGGAGCACCTGCGTCTCCGGGTGCAGCATCACGGCGTTGACGCCGACGGAGCCGCTGCGGAGCTTGGCCGCCACCTGCCACGCGTGAGCGGCGTCCCCGAAGACGTAGTCGTGCAGGGCTGCCGGAGCACCACCGGCGATCCGCACCGCCTCGTCCACCTCGTCGAAGGGGATCACCACCACCACCGGGCCGGCAATCCCCTCACGCGCGACGGTCATGTCCTCGGTGACGTCGGCGAGGACAGTGGCGGCGGCCCAGAACCCCGGCTTGATCGACGGGCGGACATCGCCGGCGGCCACGCGGGCGCCCTGCTGTCTGGCCTCCTCGACAGACGCCTCCACCCGGTCGCGCTGGGCCTCCGAGATCAGTGGACCGACGCCCACGGGATGGTCCGCGGAGCTGCCCACCGGCACCGACCGGGCATGGCTCACCAGGGCATCGACGACCTTCCCGTACAGCGACCGGTGGACGAGCATCCGGGCCGGCGCCGGGCCGACCTGACCGGTGTGCAGCGAGAAGTTCAGGCTGGCGGCCAGGACCGCCGATTCGAGGGCCCGCTCGTCGGCGTCCTCGAGGACGATGGCCACGCCCTTGCCCCCGAGCTCCATACTCGTACGTTTCAGCTGGTCGCTTGCGGATTTGGCGATCCGCTTGCCTACCGCAGCGGCACCGAAGAAGCTGATCATGTCGATGTCGTAGTGAGCGACCAGCGCCTCGTTGGTGATGGGCCCCGATCCCGTGACGACATTGAACACGCCGTCGGGCACACCGGCCTCCTTCAACAGCGGACCCAGTTCCAGGAAACCGAGCGGGTCCTGTGGTGCCGGCTTCGCGACCACGGTGTTGCCCATGGCGAGGGCCGGGGCGACCATGCCGGTGAGATGGGCGAGCGGGAAGTTGTGCGAGGTGATGCACCCCACAACGCCCAGTGGACGACGCACGGCCGCCGCGCCGATGAGCCCGTCGGCCGCGAGCGGGCCCGCGGCAACGGGCTGCGGTGCGCGGGCCACGGGACCGGACTCGCGAGCGCTCCGCGCGGCTAGGCGGAAACAGGCGGCGGCGGCGAGCACCTGGGTGGACTGGGCCACCCACGTGGTCGCACCGCTCTCAGCCCGTACCAGCGGCACCAACCCGCCGGCCCGGTCGGTGACCAGCGCGGCGACACGTTCCAGGACGGCGGCCCGCTCGTCCGGATCGGTGCGGGACCACTCGCGGAGGGCGGATCGGGCGGCCTTCGCCGCGATCCACACCTCGGCGGCGTGACCCTCGGAGGCGTGGCCCACGGCTTCCTCGGTGGCCGGATCGGTGATCTGGTAATGGCCCTGCTCAGGCTGGTGCCAAGCGCCAGCTATCCAGTGTCCGTACTTCTTCGGGGAATCAGCCATGATTGAGGCTCTCTTCGCGAGGCCGAGGCTCGTTCGAGCCACCGTCGACGGCACCGGAACGGGACCCGGGATTCGATCCCACCGTCCGTGATGGAGTCCGGTGCACGGTCAACGCGCCGACGGGTCCGGCCACGGCAGGTCGGTCTCGACCGGGGCGGCGTAGTCGACGCCGGGGACGTCGAAGCCGTACAGCCCTCGGAACTGGGCACGGAACCACGGGATGTCGGCCAGCTCGGTCATCGTCTCAGGAGTGATCGACCGCCAGCGGTCGGCCACGGCGGCCTGGACCGGTGCGGACAGCTCCCAGCGATCGAGGCGGATGCGGCCGTGTTCGTCCACGTCGGGGCGGTCGGCGGTCAGTTGTTCCCACAACTGGAGCGACTGCTCCACGGGCGACGGAAAGCGGTCGCCGAGGACGCCGCGGAGCAGGCAGACATAGAGGGGGATGCCCGGGATGGCGGTCAACGCCTGACTGATCACTGCTCCGTTCACCGAGGTCAGGGCGCGACCGCCGCGACCGGCCAGCTGCTCGGTCAAGGCGACCGCGGTGGACTCCAGATCGGCCTTGGCCGCTCCGATCGTGCCGGCGCGATAGATCGCCGAGGTCAGCGGCGAGCCGATGTAGCTGAGGGCGACCGTACGGAATCCGTCACGCAGCAGCCCGCGCTCCGCCAGTGCGGTGACCCAGCGGGACCAGTCCTCACCCCCCATGACCCTCACCGTTGCGGCCTTCTCGGCCTCGTTCGCCGGCTCGACGGTGACCTCGCGCAACGACGCGGTGCCGTCGTCGGCGAACTCCAGGTTCCGGGTGGTGTGCGGTGCGCCGAGCGGCTTGAGTGCCGAGTGATGGGTGACGCCGGTCCTCGGATCGGTGCGCCGGGGCGCGGCCACGCTGTAGATCAGGTAGTCCACACCGCCGAACCGGTCGCCCAGCAGATCCAGCGTCTCGGCCTTCGTGACGTCGGCGAAGGCATCGGCGTTGCGGAACACGAAGTCCGACCCGAGTTCGCGGGCGATCGCGGCGGTGGCGACGGTGCGGTACCACCCGGCAGTCGCGCTGCGCTGCCCGGCCGGCCGCTCGAAGCCGATACCCACGCCGTCGATGCCGTACCGCACCAGCCCGGTTATCGTGCTCGCCAGGCCGTAGCCCGCGCTCGATCCGATGACCAGCGCCGTGGGCCGCCGTACGGGTGGCAGCTCGGGGGCCGCAACTTGCGCACGCATCAGCGCCACGCTGCGGATACAGCCAGCCGGATGCGATTCAAGCTGAAGATAGCCACGCCCCGTCGGGCTGACGACGCGTTCGGACGATACGGACGGTGGGTGCATCATCGTCTCCCTCTGCCGCGTCAGTTCTCGAGCAACGCTTGCCTGAGGTGCTGGACCACGTCGTCCGGTGTCGACTGGTGCGACACCGACGAGTTGTCGAGCCGTACACCGGTCGTCGAGTTCAGGCGGTTCCGCAGGGCCAGGATGGACAGCGAGTCGAATCCGAGCTCGCGGAACATCAGATGCGGTGGCACCGCGTCGCCCGGTTCGAGACCGAGCACGGCCGAGATCTGCGCGGAGATCAGGCCGAGCAGTGTCTTTCCCCGGTCGACCTCCGCCATCGACGCGAGTCGCTTTCGCAGCGATGTCGTCGAGACGACGCCGCCACCCGCCGGCCGTTTACCCGTGCTCCGGACCAGCGATCTGAACGCCGGCGGCAGCACTTCCCCGGCCTTGGCCCGCCTGTCCAGCTCGGCCAGGTCCAGTCTGGCGAGCACCAGCACGGCCTCACTCCCGCCCCGGGCGGCGTCGAACAGAGCGGCGGCGTCCCGCAGGCCCAGCACACCCATCCCCCCGGCGCCGGTACGGGACGACGTGTCGCCCAGCGACCACGGACCCCAGACCAGCGACAGGCCCGAGGCGTCACGCGCCCGACGCCGCCGGGCGAGCGCGTCCAGTGCGGCCGCCGACGCGGCCGAGGCGGTGGTGCCGGGACGGCCGACCGTCCCGGCGAGCGACGAGCACAGGATGAGGTCGGCGTCGCCGGACTCCGCGTCGAGGATCTCCGCGGTGGCGACCGTCGTACGCAGCGCCTCGCCCACCGCGTCCGGAGCCGACGAGGACGTCCCGTCGCCCGGCAGCGCCTGCGGTACGTAGACGACCGTACGCAGCGGATGTTCCTCGGGCAGCCGGTGGATCAGCTCCCGCCACGCCCGGCGATCCCCCGGATCGCACCCCGCGACGGTGACTTCGGCTCCCCGCGCGGTGAGATCTGCGGTCAGCTCCGGGTCCCCGGTGCCGGTGAGCACCAGGCGCCGCACTCCGTGCGCCGCGACGAGGTGCCGCGCAAGCCAGGCCCGCATGGGCGTGTCGCCGCCGGTGATCAGTGTCGTACCCCCGGCTCCGGCCGGTTGTCCAAGATCACCCGTGGGCTCGCTCGGCACCAGCCGTGGCACCCTGACCCGACCTTCGCGCAGCGCCAGCTGTGGCTCGCCGAACGTCACGGCTCTGGGCAGTACACGCCAGGACGATTCGGTGCCGTCCAGGTCGGCGAGGACGAAGCGTCCGGGCTGATCGGCCTGCGCGGCGCGGACCAGCCCCCACACCGCCGCGCCGGCGAGGTCGGCGGCGGCCGGGTCGAACGCCGGCATCGCGGAGGTGGTCAGGAACACCACAGTGGTCGCGGCGAGCGCTTCGGTCTCCGACAGAACGCCGAGCTGGTGCGCCACGTCGCACGCGGTGCCGGCGACCTCGGCGTCCGCCGGCACGGTGAGCACCAGGTAGTCCGGACCGTCACCGCTACCACCGACCAGCTCGCCGAGGTCCCGGTACGCAACGACGGGTGTGCCCGCAGCCGTCAAACCCGCCACGGCACCCAGCGGATCTGCGCCCAGGACCGCCCAGCTCGACCGCCGGGGCAACGACTTCGCGACGTGGTCGACCCACACCTCCCGGTACAAGGCGCCGAGCTGCGCCGCCCCGACGGCCCGGAGTTCCCCGGGATCGACAGGAGTCGTGCCGACCGTGAACTCGGCGACCGGATCGCCCAAGGTGTCGGCCAGCATCATCGACATCGCGCCGGTACGGCTCTCGCTGATCCGGACCCGCAGCGCGGACGCGCCGAACGCGTACACGGTGACCCCACGCCACGAAGTCGCCAGCCGTGGGCCCCCGGTATTCGTGGCGTGGAGGGTGGCGTCGAGGAGTGCGGGGTGGATGTTGTAGTTGTCGGGGTCGGTGGGGAGGGTGATTTCGGCGTAGGTGTGGTTGTTGTGGTGCCAGAGTTTGTGTAGTCCTTGGAATGTGGGTCCGTAGTGGTATCCGTTGTTGGCGAGGGTGTCGTAGGAGATGTCGAGGGGTTGTGCTCCGGTGGGTGGCCAGGTGGTGAGGTCCCAGTCGGGTGTTGGTGCTTGGGTGTCGAGGGTTCCGGTGGCGTGGCAGGTCCAGGGTAGGTCGGTGCCGGTGTCGGGGCGTGCGTCGATACGGATTGCTCGTTGTTCGCCGGGGGTGTCGTGTTCGATTTCGACGCGTAGTCGCACCGCGCCGTGTTCGGGCAGGATCAGTGGCGTTTGCACGGTCAGTTCGCGGATGCTCGCGCAGCCGACCCGGTCGGCGGCGTGCACCGCCAGTTCCACGAACGCCGCTCCGGGTAGCACGATGCTGTCGGCGACCTGGTGATCGGCCAGCCACGGATAGGTGGACAGTGAGATCCGGCCGGTGAATACCGTGCTCGCGGCGCCTTCGGTGACCGCGCCCAGCAACGGGTGCCCCGCTGCCGTCAGTCCTACCGCGCCGACGTCACGCCGGCCGTTGTCGGCGGTGAGCCAGTAACGTGTCCGTTGGAACGGATAGGTGGGCAGCGTCACCAACCGGTTTGTGTCCTGGTCCGGTGGGTTCCATCGCGGCAACGCTCCCGCGACGAAAGCCTCACCGACCGAACACAGGAAACTCTCCAGATCACCTTCGTCACGCCGCAGCGTGGCGATACCACGCGCCGAGGCGCCGACGCTGTCGAAAGTCTCCTGCAGCCCGGGAAGCAGAACCGGATGGGCACTCGACTCCACGAAGAAGCCGTAACCGTCGGCCAGCAGTGACCGGGTCGTGGCCTCGAACTCGACAGTGCTCCGAAGATTACGGAACCAATACTGGGCATCAAGGCCGGCCGTGTCTATCCGCTGCCCGGTGACCGTGGAATAGAAACTGACGTCACTCGCCTGCGGGCGAATCGGCGCGAGCATTTCCAGCACCTCGTCACGGATCCGGTCGACATGCCACGAATGTGACGCGTAATCAACCGGGACCCGACGTGTCCGCACGTCGTCCGCCGCGAAGACAGCCTGCAACTCGTCCAGAGCCGACGCACTACCCGAAACCACCGTCGACCCGGGACCATTGATCACCGCAACACCGATATCACCGTCCCACCGCCGCAGACGCGGCCGCACCTCCTCGACCGGCAACCCGACCGAAACCATCCCGCCCTGCCCCGCCAACACGCGAATAGCCCTGCTCCGCAACGCCACCACCCGCGCCGCGTCCGACAACGACAACGCACCAATCACACACGCCGCCGCGATCTCACCCTGCGAATGACCCACCACCGCTTCCGGCCGCAAACCATACGACTGCCACAACGCAGCCAACGACACCATCACCGCGAACAACGCCGGCTGCACCACATCCACCCGCGACAACAGCGCAGCTCCGTCATCGGTCAGCAGAACCTCCAACAGATCCCACTCGACATAAACCGAAAGAGCCTCCGCGCACTCCTCAAGCCGCGACCGGAACACCGGCGCACCCACATACAACTCACGCGCCATCGCCTCCCACTGCGACCCCTGCCCCGGAAACACCAACACCGTCTTACCGAAACCAGCCACCCCCGTCACCACACCCCCACCACCACCCCCACCGGCAACCGCACCCAACCCCGCCACCAACCGCTCACGAGTCGAGGCCACCACCACAGCACGATGCTCGAAAACACTACGACCCGCCAACGTCCCCGCAACATCAACAACCGACAACGAACGCCCACCGTCCGCCTCAACTCCGGACCCACCAGATTCGACAGCCGCCCCGATCCGGCCCGCATACGCCCGCAACGCCTCCGACGACCGCGCCGACACCACCCACCCCACCGGACCCGAACCCGACGCCAGATCCTTTTCCGAACCTGGCACCGAATTCGAACCCGGCACCAGATCCGTTTCCGGGGTCGGTTCTGTTTCCGGGGCCTGTTCCAGAACGACGTGAGCGTTCGTGCCGCTGATCCCGAACGACGACACCCCCGCCCGACGCGGCCGACCCGTCTCCGGCCACGGCCGCGACTCGGTCAACAACCGGACCCCACCAGCACCCCAATCAACAAAAGACGTCGGCGCATCCACATGCAACGTCGACGGCAACACCCCCCGACGCATCGCCTCCACCATCTTGATCACACCACCGATCCCCGCAGCCGCCATCGTGTGACCAATATTCGACTTCAACGAACCAAGCCACAAAGGCCGATCCGCCGAATGCTCCCTCCCATACGTCTCCAACAACGCCTGCGCCTCGATCGGATCACCCAACCTCGTACCCGTACCATGCGCCTCAACCACATCAACATCAGCACCAGAAAGCCCAGCACCCGCCAACGCCTGCCGAATAACCCGCTGCTGCGACGGCCCGTTCGGCGCCGTCAAACCATTCGACGCACCATCCTGATTCACCGCCGAACCCCGCACCACCGCCAACACCCGATGACCATTCACCCGCGCATCAGACAAACGCTCCAACACCACCACACCAACACCCTCACCCCACCCCGTACCATCCGCCGACTCCGCAAACGCCTTACAACGCCCATCAACCGACAACCCACGCTGACGCGAAAACTCCACCAACACCCCCGGCGACGACATCACCGTCACCCCACCAACAACCGCCAAACCACAATCACCACCACGCAACGCCACAACACCCTGATGCAACGCCACCAACGACGACGAACACGCCGTATCCACCGTCACCGCAGGCCCCTCCAAACCCAGAAAATAAGCCAACCGACCCGACACCACACTCCCCGTCGTCCCAGTCAGCAGCAGCCCGTCGGTCTCCGGCGACCCCTCGTGCATTGGTGGTCCGTAGTCCTGGAACATCGCACCGATGAACACGCCCGTCCTGGTGCCCCGCAGGGAACCGGACTCGATACCGGCGTCCTCCAGCGCCTCCCAGGCGGTCTCCAGCAGCAACCGCTGCTGCGGGTGCATCGCCAACGCCTCCCGCGGCGAGATCCCGAAGAAACCGGCGTCGAACTCCCCCGCGTCGTCGAGGAAGTAGCCCCTGTCGACGTAGCTCTTGCCGGTTCTTCCCGGGTCCGCGTCGAAGAGTTCGTCCAGGTCCCAGCCCCGGTCACGCGGCAACCCCGAAACCGCGTCCCGACCCGACACCACCAACTCCCACAAACCCGCCGCCGACCCCACACCACCCGGATACCGGCACCCCATCCCGACCACCACGACCGGATCGTCGTCCGTCGCCGCAGCGGGCGACGCCACCACCCCGGCACCGTCCTGTGCGCCCTCCCCCAGCAGTTGTCCGCGCAGGAAAGCGGCCAGGGTGGACGGCGTCGGATGGTCGAACACCACGGTGGCCGGCATCCGCAGCCCGGCCACTTCGCTGAGCCGCTTGCGGAGTTCCAGGGCGGACAGCGAGTCGAAACCCATCTCCCGGAACGCGACACCCGGCGGCACCGAGCCGGCGTCGGCATAACCGAGCACGGTGGCCGCGTGCGACCGCACCAGGTCGAGCAGTTCGCGGTCGACGTCCTCAGCTGGCCGGCCGGCCAGCTGATCGGCGAGGGTCGAGGCGGTCGTGACCGCACTCGCCGTACGCCGCGATCGGACCAGCCCGCGCAGCACCTCCGGCAGACTCGCCCGGGCAGCCTGCGCACGTAGCTGATCCAGGTCGAACGCGGCCAGGACGGCGGTGGCCACTCCGGAAGTCATCGCCGCATCGAACAGCGCGACCCCCTCGTTCGTGGGCAGTGGCCGCAGCCCGGTGCGGGCCAGGCGGGCGACGTCGGCGGCATCCAGATCACCGGTCATCTCGCTGCGTTCGTCCCAGAAGCCCCAGGCGAGCGAGGTCGCGGGTAGCCCGGTGCCGTGGCGATACTGGGCGAGCGCGTCGAGGAACCCGTTGGCGGCGGCGTAGTTCCCCTGGCCCGCATTGCCGATCGTGCTCATGATCGAGGAGAACAGCACGAACGCCGACAGCCCGAGATCCTGGGTGAGGTCGTGCAGGTTCCACGCCGCGTCGAGCTTCGGGGCCAGCACCACGTCGAGCCGCTCCGGCGTCATCCCGGAGAGCAGACCGTCATCCAGGGTCCCCGCCGTGTGTACGACGCCGGCGAGCGGCCGGCTCTGCGGAATCCCGTCCAGGAGCGCAGCCAGTGCGGCCCGGTCGGAGACGTCGCATGCGGCGACCGTCACCTCGACGCCCAGTGCGGACAGCTCGGCGACCAGGTCCGCAGCGCCCGGGTGGTTCGGCCCGCGCCGGGAGACCAGCAACAGGTTCCGCACCGCGTGCTTCGTCGCCAGATGCCGGGCGAACAACCCACCGAGCGTTCCCGTGCCACCGGTGATCAGTACGGTGCCGGTGGTGCTCCACCGAGGCGGTGCCTCCGGCCGGTCCACGGAACGCACCCGGAGCAGTCTCGGCACGAGCACCTGTCCGGCGCGCAGCGCGAACTGGGTGGCACCACCGGCCAACGCGGACGGCAGCGCGACGAGTGAGCGTTCGTCCTCGTCCACATCGACGAGGACCAGCCTGCCCGGATTCTCGTTCTGCGCGGAACGCAGCAGCCCCCAGAGGGGGGCGGCAGCAAGATCGGGTACCGGCTCGCGGTCCCCGGTCGCCACCGCACGTCGGGTCACCACGACCAGCCGGGCATCCGCGAACCGGTCGCCGGACGTCCACTCCTGGATCAGCTTGAGCGCACGGTGCAACACTGCGCGTGCGGTCTGCGCCACGTCCGGCCCGTCGTGACCGTCGATGCACACGAGCACGTCGGCCGGGCCGCCGGGCAGTTCGGAAAGCTCGGTGATCCGGTGCGGGTCGATGCCGGGTCCTGATGCCGCGCCCAAGCCGAACACATCGGGGCCGAGCTGTACGACCGCGGCGGGCGGCGCTGTGCTCGCCGACGGCGCGGGTGTCCATTCCAGGCGCAGCAGAGACTCCCGATTCACCGCCGAGCGCCCGAGGTCGGCCGGGAGCATGGCGAGTGATCGGACTTCGATCACCGGCGTGCCGGTGCCGTCCGCAGCGCGCAACACCAGTGCGTTGCCTCCCAGGGTCGTCATCGACACCCGCAGCGTGCGGGCGCCACCCGCGTGCAGCGTGACTCCTTCCCAGGAGTACGGCAGCCGGATCAGATCGCTCTCCGGCAGGATCCGGCTCATCAGTCCGGCGTGGAGGGTGGCGTCGAGGAGTGCGGGGTGGATGTTGTAGTTGTCGGGGTCGGTGGGGAGGGTGATTTCGGCGTAGGTGTGGTTGTTGTGGTGCCAGAGTTTGTGTAGTCCTTGGAATGTGGGTCCGTAGTGGTATCCGTTGTTGGCGAGGGTGTCGTAGGAGATGTCGAGGGGTTGTGCTCCGGTGGGTGGCCAGGTGGTGAGGTCCCAGTCGGGTGTTGGTGCTTGGGTGTCGAGGGTTCCGGTGGCGTGGCAGGTCCAGGGTAGGTCGGTGCCGGTGTCGGGGCGTGCGTCGATACGGATTGCTCGTTGTTCGCCGGGGGTGTCGTGTTCGATTTCGACGCGTAGTCGCACCGCGCCGTGTTCGGGCAGGATCAGTGGCGTTTGCACGGTCAGTTCGCGGATGCTCGCGCAGCCGACCCGGTCGGCGGCGTGCACCGCCAGTTCCACGAACGCCGCTCCGGGTAGCACGATGCTGTCGGCGACCTGGTGATCGGCCAGCCACGGATAGGTGGACAGTGAGATCCGGCCGGTGAATACCGTGCTCGCGGCGCCTTCGGTGACCGCGCCCAGCAACGGGTGCCCCGCTGCCGTCAGTCCTACCGCGCCGACGTCACGCCGGCCGTTGTCGGCGGTGAGCCAGTAACGTGTCCGTTGGAACGGATAGGTGGGCAGCGTCACCAACCGGTTTGTGTCCTGGTCCGGTGGGTTCCATCGCGGCAACGCTCCCGCGACGAAAGCCTCACCGACCGAACACAGGAAACTCTCCAGATCACCTTCGTCACGCCGCAGCGTGGCGATACCACGCGCCGAGGCGCCGACGCTGTCGAAAGTCTCCTGCAGCCCGGGAAGCAGAACCGGATGGGCACTCGACTCCACGAAGAAGCCGTAACCGTCGGCCAGCAGTGACCGGGTCGTGGCCTCGAACTCGACAGTGCTCCGAAGATTACGGAACCAATACTGGGCATCAAGGCCGGCCGTGTCTATCCGCTGCCCGGTGACCGTGGAATAGAAACTGACGTCACTCGCCTGCGGGCGAATCGGCGCGAGCATTTCCAGCACCTCGTCACGGATCCGGTCGACATGCCACGAATGTGACGCGTAATCAACCGGGACCCGACGTGTCCGCACGTCGTCCGCCGCGAAGACAGCCTGCAACTCGTCCAGAGCCGACGCACTACCCGAAACCACCGTCGACCCGGGACCATTGATCACCGCAACACCGATATCACCGTCCCACCGCCGCAGACGCGGCCGCACCTCCTCGACCGGCAACCCGACCGAAACCATCCCGCCCTGCCCCGCCAACACGCGAATAGCCCTGCTCCGCAACGCCACCACCCGCGCCGCGTCCGACAACGACAACGCACCAATCACACACGCCGCCGCGATCTCACCCTGCGAATGACCCACCACCGCTTCCGGCCGCAAACCATACGACTGCCACAACGCAGCCAACGACACCATCACCGCGAACAACGCCGGCTGCACCACATCCACCCGCGACAACAGCGCAGCTCCGTCATCGGTCAGCAGAACCTCCAACAGATCCCACTCGACATAAACCGAAAGAGCCTCCGCGCACTCCTCAAGCCGCGACCGGAACACCGGCGCACCCACATACAACTCACGCGCCATCGCCTCCCACTGCGACCCCTGCCCCGGAAACACCAACACCGTCTTACCGAAACCAGCCACCCCCGTCACCACACCCCCACCACCACCCCCACCGGCAACCGCACCCAACCCCGCCACCAACCGCTCACGAGTCGAGGCCACCACCACAGCACGATGCTCGAAAACACTACGACCCGCCAACGTCCCCGCAACATCAACAACCGACAACGAACGCCCACCGTCCGCCTCAACTCCGGACCCACCAGATTCGACAGCCGCCCCGATCCGGCCCGCATACGCCCGCAACGCCTCCGACGACCGCGCCGACACCACCCACCCCACCGGACCCGAACCCGACGCCAGATCCTTTTCCGAACCTGGCACCGAATTCGAACCCGGCACCAGATCCGTTTCCGGGGTCGGTTCTGTTTCCGGGGCCTGTTCCAGAACGACGTGAGCGTTCGTGCCGCTGATCCCGAACGACGACACCCCCGCCCGACGCGGCCGACCCGTCTCCGGCCACGGCCGCGACTCGGTCAACAACCGGACCCCACCAGCACCCCAATCAACAAAAGACGTCGGCGCATCCACATGCAACGTCGACGGCAACACCCCCCGACGCATCGCCTCCACCATCTTGATCACACCACCGATCCCCGCAGCCGCCATCGTGTGACCAATATTCGACTTCAACGAACCAAGCCACAAAGGCCGATCCGCCGAATGCTCCCTCCCATACGTCTCCAACAACGCCTGCGCCTCGATCGGATCACCCAACCTCGTACCCGTACCATGCGCCTCAACCACATCAACATCAGCACCAGAAAGCCCAGCACCCGCCAACGCCTGCCGAATAACCCGCTGCTGCGACGGCCCGTTCGGCGCCGTCAAACCATTCGACGCACCATCCTGATTCACCGCCGAACCCCGCACCACCGCCAACACCCGATGACCATTCACCCGCGCATCAGACAAACGCTCCAACACCACCACACCAACACCCTCACCCCACCCCGTACCATCCGCCGACTCCGCAAACGCCTTACAACGCCCATCAACCGACAACCCACGCTGACGCGAAAACTCCACCAACACCCCCGGCGACGACATCACCGTCACCCCACCAACAACCGCCAAACCACAATCACCACCACGCAACGCCACAACACCCTGATGCAACGCCACCAACGACGACGAACACGCCGTATCCACCGTCACCGCAGGCCCCTCCAAACCCAGAAAATAAGCCAACCGACCCGACACCACACTCCCCGTCGTCCCAGTCAGCACATATCCGTCCACGCCGCCGTACGGATTGTCGAGAGGCGGACCGTAATCGCCGGGCATGGCTCCGATGAACACACCGGTACTGCTGCCCCGCAGTGAGCCGGACTCGATTCCCGCATCCTCCAGCGCCTCCCAGGCGGTCTCCAGCAGCAACCGCTGCTGCGGATCCATCGCCAACGCCTCACGCGGCGAGATCCCGAAGAAACCGGCGTCGAAAGCGGCGACGTCGTCCAGAAAACCGCCGTGCCGCACGTAGGTCCGCCCGGAGGCCGACGGGTCCGCGTCGAACAGTTCGTCCAGGTCCCAGCCCCGGTCACGCGGCAACCCCGAAATCGCGTCCCGACCCGAAAGCACCAACTCCCACAAATCCGCCGTCGACCCCACACCACCCGGATACCGGCACCCCATCCCGACCACCACGACCGGATCGTCGGCGTCGCCATCCGGACGCCGCAGCGGCGTCGCGTCACCCGTGTCCCGGCGCCCGGTGAGCTCCGACTCCAGATACGCCGCGAGCCGGTCCGGCGTGGGGTGGTCGAAGATCAGCGAGCCGGGCAGGACGAGACCCAGTTCCCCGGAGAGCCCGGCGCACAGCTCGACGGCGGTGAGCGAGGTCAGCCCGAGGTTCTTGAACGAGGCCTGCGGTACCACGTCGGCGGCGGCGTACCCGAGAATGGCCGCGAGATGGGTGCGGACGAGGTCGAGCAGGCCGTCCCGGGCATGTGCCGGCGCGGCGACGGGTGAGTTGTCGCGCGCTTCGCCGATCCAGTAGCGGCGACGCTGGAAGGCATAGGTGGGCAGCGCGACCCTGCGGCCACCGGCCAGCAGGGTGTTCCAGTCCACCCTTGCTCCCGCGGCGTGCATCCGGCCGAGCGCCCTCAGCAGGGTGCGGGCCTCCGGCTGGCCGACGCGCAGGGTGGACACCGCAACCGACGTCGGCCCGGCGAGGCTCTCCCGAGCCATTCCGGTGAGCACCGGGTCGGGGCCGAGTTCGAGGTATCGGGAGACTCCCGCCCCGTGCAGGGTGCGGATGCCGTCGGCGAATCGGACGGTGCCACGGATCTGACGTGCCCAGTAGGCCGGGTCGGTCAGCTCCTCGGTGGTGGCGATCCGCCCGGTGAGGTTCGAGATGACCGGGATCAGCGGGGCACGGAAGTCCAGCGCCCGGATGGCGTCGGCGAACTCGTCCAGGATCCCGTCGAGATGGTGCGAGTGGAACGCATGGCTGACCCTCAGCCGCCGGGTCTTCACACCAGCGGCACGCAGGGCTTCCGCCAACGCGAGCACCGGGCCGGGGTCGCCGGAGATCACGACCGAGCCGGACCCGTTGACCGCGGCGATGCTCACGCCCGGTCCCGACAGCAGCGCCCGTACGTCGTCCTCGCCGGCGTTGACGGCCACCATCACCCCGCCGGACGGCACCGCCTGCATCAACCGTCCGCGAGCCGCGACGAGCGTGCAGGCATCGGACAGCGACAGCACGCCCGCGACGTGCGCGGCGGTGATCTCACCGATCGAATGACCGATCAGGTGCGTCGGGCGGACTCCGTACGACTCCACCAGCCGGGCCAGCGCCGTCTCCAGTGCGAACAGCGCTGCCTGGGTGTACCTGGTCTGCCCCAGCAGATCAGCGCCGGACCAGACGAGTTCCCGCAGCCCGAGGCCCAGCAACGGATCCAGCTCCGCGCACACCGCGTCGAAGGACTCGGCGAACACCGGGAACCCGGCGTGCAACTCATGGCCCATACCGGCACGTTGGGCACCCTGGCCGGTGAACATGAACGCCGTGCCGCCCTCCACCACCACGCCGGACACGACGTCGGACGCCGGCCTGTTCGTTGCCAGCGCGTTCAGACCGGCGCGCAGCTCGGCCGCATCGGCACCGATCACGACGGCGCGGTGTGTGAGTGCGGCGCGGGTGGTCGCCAGCGAGAACCCGACGTCGAGCGGCGTCGGGGCGTCCGGTTCCGCGACGTAACCGTCCAGGCTCTCCGCCTGGGCGCGCAACGCCTCCGGGGATCCGCCGGACACCAACCACGGGATGAGGCCCGCCGCCCCGGGACGGTCACCCACGACCGGCGACGGATCGGGGGCCTGCGCGAGCACCAGGTGGCAGTTGGTCCCGCCCATGCCGAACGACGACACGCCGGCGACCCGGGGCCCGTCGCCCGGCCACGCGCGCAGCTCGGTGGCCACCTCGATGCCCATCTCACCGAGCGGGAGGTCGTCCGGCGGAGTGACGAAGTTCAGACTCGCCGGCAGTTGGGCGTGTCGGACGGACAGCGTCGCCTTGATGAGGCCGGCGATCCCCGCCGCCCCCTCCAGATGCCCGATGTTCGTCTTCGCCGACCCCACCACGAGCGGCCGCTCACGGGGGGCGAAGACCGAGGACAGCGCCGCCGCCTCCACCCGGTCCCCCACCGGCGTACCGGTGCCGTGCAGTTCCACGTAACTCACCTCGGCGGCGTCCGTTCCCGCGGCGGTGAGGGCCGCCCGCAGCACCTCCTCCTGCCCGGAACGGCTCGGCGTGGTCAGCTGCTCGCCACCGCCGTCGTTGTTCACGGCACCGCCGCGAATCACACACGCCACGTCGAGGCCGTACGCGACGGCGTCCGCCAGCCGCATGAGCACCACCATGCCGCCGCCCTCGCCGCGTGCGTAGCCGTTGGCGCGCGCGTCGAAGGTGTAGCACCGGCCATCGGGCGACAACGCACCGAACTCGCCCGCGATCGCCGTCGACTGCGGTGCGAGAATGAGGTTCACGCCGCCGGCGAGCGCCCACGCCGACTCGCCTCGACGCACGCTCTCGGATGCCTGGTACACGGCGACCAGGGCCGAGGACTGTGCCGAGTCCACGACCAGACTCGGGCCGGACAGCCCGAGGAAGAACGAGATCCGGTTGGCGAGGATTCCGCGTTGCAGCGCGGAGAGGGTGAAGCTGTCGATCGCCCCCGGGCCCTGGTCGTGCACCAGTCCCGCGTAGTCGTCCCCCATCGCCCCGAGGAAGACACCCGCCCGGTGCCCGCGCACCGCCGACGGGTCGATCCCCGCTCGTTCGAGGGCTTCCCATGCCAGCTCCAGCATGAGTCGCTGCCGCGGGTCCATCGCGGTGGCCTCACGGGGTGACACTCCGAAGAAGCCCGCGTCGAAGTCCGCGACGCCGTCGATCAATCCAGCTCTGTCGATCGACGCGTCCACCTGTGCGGCGCGGTCCACGGGGACCTCGGCGACGGCCTCCCGACCGGCCGCAAGCAGCTCCCAGTACTCCTCGGGTGACCGTGCCCCCGGCAGACGGCAAGCCAGACCAACTACCGCGACGAGGTCCTGACCAGCCAATTCTTCGGACTTCTCTGGCATGACAGCGCCTCTTCCTCTGCTTCAGGGGACTTACTGGATAGCGCCGTACGCAGTGTCGGCGTCCATGGCAATGCGCAGAAAGTTGCACTCGGCGCGACCCGAAGTGGTCATCCACATGGGACCTTCGCGTCGAAGCATTGCTCGACGCTCACGGGGGTCGGCAGAGTCTGGTTCGAGGCCGTTCCGCCAATTGTCATGTGGAGGCGTTTGTCCGTGATGCGATTTCAGGTACTCGGCCGACTCACCGCCACCAACGAGCGGGGCGACTGCACGCCGACCGCGCCGATGGTGCGACGCGTGCTGGCGCAACTACTCCTGCGCGCGAACAGCATCGTCATGCTCGACGCCATCATCGACGAGCTGTGGGGTGACAAGCCGCCCAAGAGCGCCGTCCCCACCGCGCAGACGTACATCTATCAACTGCGGCGTCAGTTCCAACCCGGAGTTCCAGACGACACGCCCGAGCAGCTGCTCGCCACGTCCGGCGCCGGCTACATCCTCCGGGTGGCGCCGGACCAGCTCGACCTGGAGGCGTTCCTCCGGCTGTCCGCGGAGGGGCGCACCGCGCTCGCCGCCGGCGACCCGGCCACGGCGGGGCGGTTGTTACGGCAGGCGCTCGCCCTCTGGTCGGGACCCGCGCTCGCCGACGTGAAGCCCGGACCGTCGATCCAGGCGCACATCGTCCATCTCATGGAACAGCGGACGCACACCGTCGAACTGCGGATCCAGGCCGACGCGATGCTGGGCCGGCACCGGGAACTCGTCGGCGAGCTGAAGGCCATCCTGGTCACCAACCCGTTCAACGAGTGGTACCACGCTCAGCTGATCAAGGCGCTGGCTTCGAGTGGCCGACGCAACGAGTCACTTGTCGCGTACCAGCATCTCCGCAAGACGTTGTCGACCGAACTCGGCCTCGAACCGTCGGACGTGTTGCAACAGCTGCATCAGGAGATCCTTGCCGGACGCGACTCCTGGTCGGACGGTGAGGCGTTGGAGCGGGCCTGGGCGGAGCCGGTCAGCCGGTGAGCCGCGTGGGGGACGTCAGCGCCGGACCGCCGACCGCCG
The DNA here is from genome assembly GCF_015354745.1 of Micromonospora sp. S-DT3-3-22. Lineage (NCBI taxonomy): Bacteria > Bacillati > Actinomycetota > Actinomycetes > Micromonosporales > Micromonosporaceae > Micromonospora > Micromonospora sp. S-DT3-3-22. The sequence goes on along the minus strand of NZ_JACGMO010000014.1, from coordinate 23,640 downwards.
GGGAGGCGGTCGTCGATCCGGCGCCGACGCCCTGCTACGGGTACGGGGAGGTGCGCCCGTACTACCTGTTGTGGAGCAGCCGGCCGCCGTCGACGACCAGGGTGTGCCCGGTGACCCAGGACGCGTCGTCGGAGAGCAGGAAGGCCACGGCGGCACCGACGTCAGCGGGCTTGCCGATGCGCTTCAGCGGGACCGAGCCGACCACCTTCTCCTCGCGACCCTCGACGTTCGGCCTGGTGAAATCGGTGAGCACGGTGCCGGCCTCGACACAGTTCACCCGCACCCCGGGCGCGAGTTCGTTTGCCATCTGCCGGGTGAAGTGGTTGACCGCGGCCTTGGCCGTCCCGTACGAGGTGCCGTCGGGAACGGCGAGCTTGCTGGCGATCGACGAGATGTTGACGATGGCGCCGCCGTGCTCACCGAGCCAGCCGTGCCAGGCCGCCTGCACCCAGGTCAGCGCGGTCGTCAGGTTGAGGTCGATGGTGCGCCGGTAGGCCGCCACGTCGGTGTCGACCAGACGACGACCGTCCCGCTCCGTTCCGCCGACGTTGTTCACCAGGAGGTCGAGCGACCCGAACCGCTCGATCGCCGCCGCCACCGCGGCCCGCTGATGCTCGGGATCGTGGGCGTCGCCCGCGATGCCGAGGGCTCTGTCGTCGCCCAGCTCGGCGGCCGCCGTACGCAGCTTGTCCTCACTCCGTGAGGTGATGACCACATTCGCGCCCCGCTCGACCAGCGCGGTGGCGATGCCGAAGCCGATGCCGGTCCGAGCGCCGGTCACGAGGGCAGTCTTGCCATTCAGGCTTACCACAGTCTGTGAACCTCCGTTGGTGTGGCCCAGCTATTTCCGGAAATCACCCCGGAACAAGGAGACGAATGTTCCCCTCACCGCAATTAGACCAGCGCCCGCAAAGGGCTACAACCCGATGACGCCCCGCCTTTCCGGGACTCTTGGCAGCCACTAATGCGCTACTAGCGAGAATTTAATGTACGCGACCTCGGGCATTGCCCGGGCCGGCGCCGCATGGCCGGTCGGGGCTTATGCGGCACCGGCGATGAGCCCGATGGAGACTGCCTTGTTGACCGCTTCGAGCCGGGAACGCGCCTCCAGCTTCGTGAAGATGATCCCGAGGTGGCGCTTCACCGTGCCCTCGGCGATGGCGAGCTGCCGGGAGATCTGCCGGTTGCTCATGGCCATGCTCACCAGGGAGAGGATCTCCAGCTCCCGCTTGGTGAGCGCCTTCGTGCAGCTCGGCGCCGAGGCTATGGAGGTCAGCGCACCCGCGGACACGTGCAGCACGACCCGGATGTCGTCGGCGCAGACCGTACGGATGCTGGCCACCAGGTCGCGCCGGCTCACCGACTCGGTCAGGAAGCCGCGGACACCGCTGTCGAGCATCTGGCGCACGAGCACGGGATCGTCGCGCCGGCTGACCAGCAGGATCCTGGTGGCCGGCGAGGCCGAACGGATGCCACGCACGGCCTCGGCCACCAACCTGCTGGGCACGTCCAGCAGCACGACGTCAGGCTGCTCGACCTTGCAGGTCATGATGCCGGAGGGGCAGCTGGCGGTGTCCTCGACCACCGCTATATCCGGCTCACCCTCGAGCGCCTCACGCACCAGCTCCCGCAACAGCGCATGATCAAAGATCAGAACTATACGTAGCTGGGAATTGCTGTTGGGCCGCATGACCTGATCCCGGCTTGAGCGACGTTCCCCACTTGCCATCACAAGACGAGACATTGAAACCCCCGCATGCCGGCTGACGTATTAACACCGTAAGACGTAGCCCGCCATCCTGACAAGGCGGGATAGGACAAGGAGAAGGCGGCAGGCAACGGGGGTGACCGGCCATCCCGGCCCCCACCGCCCGCGAACAGGCAGAAGCCGCCGCACAGCACTTGGCCGTGGAATCTTAAATTTATCAGTCTGAATTGATCTCCCATCAACTGGAGCAAGCGACGGGCCGGATCGGTGATCGTCTGAGGCTCGGTCGAGAGCGGGATGCGGGTCGCCGTCCGCCTCGCCGGGCCGCACTCCCCGCCGGGCACGCCGGACACGGCACCGGAGCGACGACCGCCACCGGGGGTGCCGCCGACGCTCGCCGGGATCGCGGTGCATGACGCGTCGCGTCGTACGACGCCTCGGGCGTTCAGCGGCAGATCCGCCCGGAGTCCCGACGATCCGGGCGGTCCCGTCCCGCTCTCACTTCGGGACCCGGACGACGGTGGTGTACGTGTGATTGGTGATCATTTCGAAAGCCGGGTCCAGCAGCCTCTCCTTGATCACGTCAAGGTCGGCAGCCGTCAGAGCGGTCTGGCTCAACAGGAACGGCTCCAGCATGTCGCTGTGCAGCCGAGCGAGCCGGGCGGTCGGCGACCCGCCCTGTCCCGGCGCCCGATAGTCCCGTACGGTGACATCCTCGTAGCCGGCGGCCGCCAGCACCTCCGGCGTGCGCGCCGCCCAGCCGAAGTCCATGCCGGTCTGGTCGGCGAGCTTGTGCACGGCATCGTGATAGGCCTGGAAGATACGAGCCGTGTACTCGTCGACGGGTGACGCGAAGAGTCCCTCGGTGGCGCACCCGCAGTACCAGTCGGTGAGCACCAGCGCTCCGCCGGGCCGCAGCTGCGTGGCCAGCCTCGTCGCGACCGCGTCCCTGTCGGCGACGTGCATCAGCACCAACCGCGCGTGGATCAGGTCGAACTTCGGCTCCGGCCACGGGTCCCTGGTGAGGTCGTGACTGATCGCCTCGATACGTGGATGGCGGGGCACGTGCTGGGGCTTGAGGTCACTGGCGACCACGTGTCCGGATGTTCCCACCCGGGCGGCCAGCCAGCGGGCGACGGAGCCGTCCCCGGCACCCACCTCCCAGCAGCGCCATCCGTGGCCCACCCCCACCACCTCGCCCAGGATGGAGAACGTCTCCCGGTTGAGGATCTCGGCGAGCAGGCTCAGCTGCTCGGGAGCTGCCACCGAGTCGTTGTCGAAACGTTGCTCGTGATCCGTGCGGTACATAGCTTCTCCCTACGGGTTCGTTCGCGACCGGGCCCACGGCTACGGCGCGCCCGGTGGCTCGTGACGGCCCGCGCCGGGTCGCGGCTTCGGCCCCGCCGCGCGGACCGCCCGGCCCACGCACGACGCGGAACCCGGAGGCCACCCCGACGCTGTCGTGACGCACCGGCAGCGCTCTAGATCGACGCGGGCAGCAACTCGTTGACCAGCTCGACGAACTCCCTGGGCGTCGTGTCCTTGTTGGCCCGGTCCTCCGGCAGGCTGATCTTGAGCTCACGCTCGATCAGGAGCGTCATCTCGACGATCGAGATCGAGTCGTAGCCGAGATCGGCGAGCGTGGTCTCGGCGATGTCGCCGTCCAGGTCGAGCCCGTCGTCGTCGCCCGCCGCCCGCCGCAAGTACTCGACCAAGTCCGCCTGGGTGAACGCCACCATCATTGCCCCCTTCGGCTCATGCTGTGGCAATCAACATCGCCGGAGGACTTAGACACCGGGTCGAGTTCCGATCGACGGCGGGCACGTTCGGCCCCGACGGACACCGTCTACACCGCAGGCAGACCGGCAGGGCTTCGCCTGGGCCTCGATCGAGCCTGGGCCGGCCATGACGATCCTCGTCGGATACGGGCAACTGATCCGATCCGGAGGAGGACGACGATGAGCGACGAGCTCTACATCGCCGCCGCGAGTTCGTGGCTGCCAGGGCGCATGACGCTCGACGAGGCGGAACTGGCCGGCCTCGCCGACCGGGCCCGGGTGTGGAACACCGGCATCGAGTCGGTCTGTGTCTCGACGGACAGGTCCGCACCGGAGATGGCCGTGCTGGCCGCGCGGGATGCCCTCCACCGGGCCGGGGTGGGGCCGGAGGATCTCCAACTGCTGCTGCACGCCTGCGCGTACCACCAGGGTCACGACATGTGGCCGTCGGCGTCCTACATCCAGCGGCACTGCGGCGGCGGTTCGTATCCGGCCGTCGAGGTACGCCAGATGTCCAACGGCGGCATGATGGCTCTCCAACTGGCGGCCGGATACCTGGGGGCCGGTGGTCGGACGGCTGCCCTGATCACCACGGCCGACCGGTTCTCCCTGCCCGGCTTCGACCGGTGGCACAGCGATCCGGGGACCGTCTGCGGTGACGGCGCCACCGCTGTGGTGCTGTCCACCCGTACCGGGTTCGCCAGGCTCCGCGGGCTCGACTCGGTGTCCGACAGCGGCCTGGAGCACGGTAGCCGGGGGGACCGGTTCAGCGACGCGCCGCTGGCCGACCGGTCGCCGGTCGACCTGAGCAACGACTCGCTGGCGCGCGAGTTCGGGGTGGAGGGCCTGCTCAACCGCATCGCGGCGGGTCAGCGTGATGCCTTCGACCGGGCCTGCGCGCAGGCGGACGTGAAGTTCGGCGACATCGACTGGTTCCTGCTGCCGAACCTGGGCCGGACCCGGATGCGAGCGCAGTACTTCGGGCCGTTCGGCATCGACCCGCAGCGCTCCACCTGGTCCTGGGGCCGGCGGGTCGGACACCTGGGCGCGGGCGACCAGTTCGCCGGGCTGGCCCACCTCGTCGCCGAAGGTGTTCTCGAGCCCGGCCAGACCTGCATGCTGGCCGGCGTCGGTGTCGGCTTCACCTGGACCGCCGGGGTCGTGGAAATCGTCGCCCGGCCGTGAGCGAGACGACGTCGGACAGAGCGGGCCGGACCGCGGCCCGTCCCCTTCCGGACCCGGGACCGGATCCGGAAGGGGACACCCTCAGGGTGCGGTCAGCACCATGACGGAGTTGATGCCCCCGCCTCGGGCCAGCACCACGGCACTGGTCACCGTCGTCTCCCTCGGCTGCCCGACCACTAGGTCGAGTTGATCGGACCCGACCGGTTCGGTCACGTTGATCGTGGGTGGGATGACGCCGTGCCGGATGCTCAGCGACGCGGTGGCCACGTCGAGCGCCGGGCTCCCGGAATACAACCGGCCGGTCATCGTCTTGGGCGCGGTGACCGGAACCGCCCGGGGACCGAACACGCCGGTGACGGCGGCGGCCTCGGCACGGTCGAGGTCGGCCACGCCTGCCGCGTCCGCGAACACCACGTCGACGTCGGCCGGGCTCATGTCGGCGTCCGACAGCGCCAGCTCGATGGCCCGACGCAGTCCTGGTTCTCGTCCGGACGCGGGATCAGGGTCGAAGGTGGTGGCGTACCCGGCGATCTCGCCGTAGGACCGGGCACCCCGGGCAGCGGCGTGCCCGGCCTCCTCGACGAGGAGCATGGCACCCCCTTCACCGAGCAGATAGCCCGATGCGGCGGCGTCGAACGGCAGGTAGGCCCGTGCCGGATCGACCGCCGTGCTCATCCGGCCGGTGGTCAGCTCGATCACCCAGCCCAGCGGGCACAGCGTGCTCTCGGCCGCGCCGCACATCACGACGGACATGCCGTCGGCCACGTACCGGCGGGCCTGGGCGATGGAGTCCAACCCCGCCGTCTGCCCGGTCAGGACGCCGCCGGAGCCGAGCATCCGGTGCCGGATGGAGAGTTGTCCCGTGTTCACCGCGTAGAACCAGGAGAACGAGAGATAGGCGCTCACGTGCTCGCTGCCGAGGTTCCACAGTTTCGCCAGCTCCCGTTGGCTGAATTCGAGGCCACCGGCGGAGATGCCGGTGACGATGCCGACCCGGTCGGCCCGTACGGCGGCCAGGTCGAGGGCCGAGTCGCTGATCGCGCCGTCCGCCGCGATCAACGCCAGCCGGGTGGCCTGGTCGGTCTGCGGCACGAGCCGCCCGGGGATGTGCTCGCGCACGTCGTAGCCGGCCACTTCGCCCGCCAGCTGGACCGGGTACTGCGCCGGATCGAACCGGGTCACCCGTTCGATGCCGCTCCGCCCGTGCAGCAGGGCGTCCCAGTACTCGTCGGTGTCGAATCCGTTCGGCGCGACCACGCCGATACCGGTGATCACCGCGCGGCTGCGCTCCGGCAGCGGGCTCGTCTCACTCACCGACGTCCGCCTTCGTCAGCACCATCGCGCTCTGGAAGCCGCCGAACCCGCTGCCCACCTTCAGCACCGTCCGCAGATCCGCCGGCCGTGCTCGCAACGGGACGTAGTCGAGGCCCAGCTCCGGGTCCGGCTCGTGCAGGTTGGCCGTCGGCGGGATCAGCCCGGTCTCGATGGCCATCGCGCACACGGCGATCTCGACCGACCCGATGGCGCCCAGCGAGTGGCCGATCATCGACTTGATCGAACTCACCGGGGTCCGGTACACGTGGTCGCCCAGGCTGCGTTTGAACGCGTCGGTCTCGTGCCGGTCGTTCTGCTTCGTGCTGGAGCCATGCGCGTTCACGTAGTCGACCTGGTCAGGAGTGCGACGGGCCATCCGCAGCGCCACGTCGATGGCCTCGGCCATCTCGGTGCCCTCGGGCCGGAGCCCGGTCATGTGGAACCCGTTCGACCGCACACCCCAGCCGGCGATCTCCGCGTAGATGTGTGCGCCGCGCGCGGTGGCGTGCTCCCACTCCTCCAGCACCAGGATCGCGCAGCCCTCGGCAAGCACGAACCCGTTGCGGGTCCGGTCGAACGGCCGGGACGCGGTGGCGGGATCGTCGTTGCGCGGGGTCGTCGCCTTGATCGCATCGAAGGAGGCGACACACACCGGGGAGATGGGCGCGTCCGTGCCACCGGCCAGCATCACGTCGGCCGCGCCCTCCCGGATCAGTTGCGCCGCGTGGGACACCGACTCGATGCCCGCCGTGCATCCCGTGGAGACCAGCGCGACCGGACCGCAGGCACCGGCCTCACGGGCCACGTCGGCAGCGATCGAGGTCGGGACGAGATAGTTGAACAGGTGCGGTATCGCGTACCCGTGGTCGAGAAGCCACTCGCGGCCACCGTCGGACATCACGTTGTACTCGCGGTCCAGGCTCATCGTGCCGCCGATGGCGCTGCCGATCGAGGTTCCGGTGCGGTACGGGTCGATCGTCCCGACGTCGAGGTCGGCGTCCGCGATCGCTTCCCGGGTCGCGGCGACGGCGAGTTGCGCACTGCGGTCCAGCCGGCGGATCTCCTTCGCGGACAACCCCTCCGCCACCGGGTCGAAGTCGCACTCGCCCGCGATCCGGGAGCGGAACCCGGACGGGTCGAACAGTGAGATGGTACGGACGGCCGACGTGCCGGACGAGATCAGCTGCCAGAACTCCTTGTTGTTTCCGCCGCCCGGGGCACGAACGCCCATGCCGGTGATGGCGACCCGTCGGTTCGTCGTACGCTCACCGTTCGCGCGCACAGCATGTGGCATGGGAGCCTCTTTCCTGATGTCGGAGGTCAGGCATCGAAGGTCACGGGCAGTGATTCGAGTCCCCGGATCGTGAGGCTGCGCTGCCACCGCAACTGCTCGGGCGGTACGGCCAGGGCGAGGTTGGGCAGCCGGCGCAACAACGCGTCGAACGCGATCCGGCCTTCCAGCCTGGCCAGCGGGGCGCCGAGGCAGAAGTGCGCGCCGCGTCCGAACGCCACGTGCCCGGTGTCGGAGCGGGCCACGTCGAAGTTGTCCGCCCCGGCGAACTTCGCCTGGTCCCGGTTCGCCGAGGCCAGGGACAGCAGCACCGGATAGCCCTTCTCGATGCGGGTACCGGCGACCTCGATGGGCTCGAGGGGAAACCGCCAGGTCGCCGTCTCGAACGAACCGTCGTACCGGAGCATCTCCTCCAGGGCCGAGTCCACGAGTTCCGGCTTCGCCCGCAGCAGCGCCAGCTGGTCGGGGTTGCGCAGCAGGGCCAGCATGCCGTTCCCGACCAGGTTGACGGTCGTCTCGAAGCCACCGATCAGCAACAGGGACATCATCGACAGCAACTCGGTCTCGTTCAGCCGGTCGCCGTCGTCCTGGGCGGCGATCAGCGCGTCGACCAGACCGTCGGCCGGCTCACTGCGGCGCTTCTCGACGAGCTCGGTGAGGTACCCGAGGAGGTCGCGCAGTCCGACCGGACGCGCGTTGCCGCCGTCGGTCGCAGCGGTGTCCTTGTCGTTCGTCCACTTGCGGAAATCCTTGGTCCACTGGCGGAACATCTGCTGGTCCGCCACCGGCACGCCCAGCAGGGCGCAGATCACCGTGATCGCCATGGGAAACGCGAACTCGGTGACCAGGTCGACCCGGCCGCGTGGCTCGATCTCGTCGAGCAGCCCGTCGACGATCTGCTGCACCTGGCCCCGCAGACCCTCGACGCGGCGAGCGGTGAACGCGGTCGAGACCAACCGGCGCAGTCGCGTGTGCTCGGGAGCGTCGGTGGTGAGCAGGTGGGTGCCCAGCCCGGTCCGGTCCTCCAACGGACGTCCCCTGCCCGCTTCCTGCCAGTCGAGTGGCGCGTTGCGTGGGTCCTTGCTCATCCGGGGATCGCCGAGCAGCATCCGTACGTCCTCGTACCGGGTGACCAGCAATCCGTACAGGCCCTTGCCCTCCAGAACAGGCCGGACCGGCTCGTCCGCGCGCAGTTTTGCGTACTCGGGATAGGGATCCGCGCCGAAGTCCATGACTTGTCCCCTCTGCTTCCTGCTCAGTCCGTCACCGCGACGGTCCGGCCCGCCGTGCGATGCCGGAGGGGCACGCGGACAGCCAGGAAGACGATGTAGTGCGCTCAGCTTGGCGTCGCCGGTTCGAGAGGAGTTCGTGTCCGGTTAGAACCAGGGGACCGTCGCCCGCGGTCGTCCCGCTGCCGGACAGCATGCGGCCGGCACCGGCTGGGCCGGTGCCGGCCGCGGGCCGGGTCCGAGGTGCCGGGAGCGCTGCGGGGGTCAGACTCCCTGGGCGATGTCGCTCGGAACCGGCCGGCACAGGATCCGGTCGCGCGCCTCCCGCAGCTGCTGTTCGCTGGAGGCGGCTGCCCGGGTGGTCACCGTGCGCCAGCCGACGAACCCGTCGGGCCGGATCAGCACGGCGCCGTCCTCCTTGATGGAGGCGGCTGCGGCCCACCCCTCGACCGCGTGGGCCGTGATGCCCAGCTTCGATGCGGCGTCGAGCCAGTGGCCGGCCGCCGTCCCGGTCAGCAGGGTGAAGCCGTTCACCAGATCGACCGTGGACCGGCCGTCGGGCAGCCAGATGTGTGGCAGGCGGCTGCCCGGAGCGCCGTCGAGGACGAGATTCTCCATGTCCGTCAACGGTTCCGGGTCGATCACCGCGGCGGAGTCGTACCGATAGCCGACCACGGGGATCATGATCCCCGCCATACCGACGGCGGCACGCTCGGCGGCCAGGGCCGGATCATTGTTCCAGTGCAGATTGTGGTTCTCCGAGCGGATCACGCTCTGCCGCATGCTGAAGAGCGCGACCGGCCGACGCTCGGCTTCGTAGGTGTCAAGCAGGGCGTCGCCTCCGGCGGCCATCTTCCATGCCAGGTTGTGGCCGTCGGCGATACCCATGTTGAGGCCGAAGCCACCGACCGGCGGCACCGCGTGGGCCGCATCCCCGACGAGGAAGTACCTGCCCTGCCGGAACACGTCGGCCACGTGCGCCGTCGACGACCACGGCAACTGGCTGATGATCTCCGGCTCGATGTCGGGCACACCGGTCGCATCCCTGATCTGCTGCCGGATCTGCTCGGCGGGGGTCTTGGGGTCGCCGTTGGGGATGTGGAAGATCCACCGGCCGTGTTCGTCGACCCGGTACAGGATCCCGGACGCCCGCTCGTTGCGCAGGAACGTCATGGACAGTGGCGGGACAGGCAGGTCGGCGCGGAACAACACGTTGAGCATGTGCGACTTGCTGATCGCTCCCGGGCCGGTGACGCCGATGCCGAGCAGCTCCCGGACCTTGCTGCGGATGCCGTCGGCGCCGATGACGTAGTCTCCCGTGATCACCCGGCCGTCCGCGGTGGTGACCTCGGCGTCCGGCGTGACAGCGACCACCTCGCTGTCGAAGTCCACCTGGCTGCCCAGGTCGCGCAGCAGCGTCACGGCGGCCCGGTCGACCAGGTCCTGCGGACAACTGCCCAGCTTCGCCGGGCCGATCTCCGGTCGCTCGAACTTGGTGGTGACGGTGGTGAGGGCGGCCAGGCTGGGCCCCGACATCAGGCCCCGGGCGAATTCCGCCGTGTTCAGCTCGAAGCCGGCCTCCCGCAGGATCTCCGCCGACCGGTCGGTGAGGCCGAACGCCCTCGGATGGTCGTTGACCTCGCCCCGGCGCTCCAGAACGTGGACCGAGACCCCCTGGCGGGCGAGAAAGACCGCGGTGCAGAGCCCGACGGTGCCGCCCCCGACAATAGTGACACGCATGACGTCCCCTTCTTCGATTGGACCGGTCCGTTGATCCCACTGGTGGGGCTAACTTCGTGCGTCGGCAGCACCCGACGACTGGTCTACAGGCCCGCTCGGGCGAAACGGAACGCCGAGAGCGGCACAAAGATCGCCAACAGCAGTCCGGCCCACAGCAGGCTCGCGATGACCGGATGGTGCAGTGGCCACGCGGCACCCGGATCCACGGCAACGGGATTGCCGAACAACGTCCGGGTCGCCGTCGCCAGTGCGCTGAGCGGGTTCCACTCACAGATCAGCCGGAGCCAGTCCGGCATCCTGGCGGTGGGTACGAACGCGTTGGAAACCATGGTGAGCGGCAGCGTCAGCGGCGCCAGTGCCGCCGCCGTCGTTGCGGAACGGATCGCCAGTCCCAGATAGGTGCCGACCCACGCCAGGGTGTATCGGAACAGCAGCAGCAGGCCGATGGCGAGCAACGCCTTCGCGAGGCCGTCGTGCGCCCTCCAGCCGACGATCAACCCGGTCAACATCATGACCGCCAGGCCGTAGGCGCCGATGAAGGCCTCGGCGCCGCTCTGCCCGAGCGGCATGGCCACCCGGTTGGTCGGCAGGGAGCGGAGCCGGTCCATCGCCCCGCGTGCCTGGTCCATCGCGACATCCACCATCGCCGAGGACAACGCGGTTCCGCTGCCCAGTACGAACAGCCCGGGCATCATGTACTCGCGGTAGTTCGAGGAGCCCGTGATGCCGATCGAACTGCCGAACACGAATCCGAACAGCAGCACGAACACCGTCGGCATCAGCATGATGGTGATCAGGGTTCCGGGCTCGTGCCGCAGCCGCAGCAGGTTCCGCTGGGTCAGCACCCAGCCGTCGGCGAGAACGGTCATGCCACCGCCTCCAGGTCACCGGCCCGCTGCACCGGGCTGACGGGCTTGCCCGTCACGGCGAGGAACACGTCGTCGAGGCTCGGCTCGCGGACCCCGACGTCGCGTACCAGCGCACCGGCGTTGTCGAGTTCCCGCACGATCTGGGGCAGGGTCGGCACCGGATGCACCGCGGCCACCACGACGTGCGATCCGTCGGCCTCCGGCCGGCGGCCGGTGAGCCGCTCCAGCACCGCCATGGCATTCGCCACGTGGCCCTCGGACTGCACCACGACCTCGATGTGGCTACCGATCTGCGACTTGAGCGCGGCCGGGGTGCCTTCGGCCACCACGTGACCGTGGTCGATCACGCCGACGGAGGCGGCCAACTGGTCCACCTCCTCCAGATACTGGCTGGTGAGCAGGACCGTGGTGCCGTCGACGACGAGCTCGCGCACGGTCTGCCAGATCTCCATGCGGCTCCGGACGTCGAGGCCGGTGGTGGGCTCGTCGAGAAACAGCACCGCGGGAGCCCGCAACAGGCTCGCGATCAGGTCCAGCCGGCGACGCATGCCACCGGAGTAACTGGCGGTCAGCCGGTCACCGGCAGCGGCGAGACCGAATCGTTCCAGCAGGTCGTCCGCGCGTTTCCTCGCCCCCCGCACGCCCAGCCGCGACAGGCGGCCAAAGATCCGCAGGTTCTCCCGGCCGGTCAGTTTCTCGTCGAGCGTGGTGTCCTGACCGGTCAGCCCGATCACTTTCCGGACGCTGCCCGGGTCCTGTGCCACGTCGAATCCCGCGACCACGGCCGTTCCCGATGTGGGTCTGGTCAGTGTGCTCAGGATGCGGACGCAGGTGCTCTTGCCGGCGCCGTTCGGGCCGAGCAGGCCGTAGACCATGTTCGGCGGGATCGCCAGGTCGAGCCCGGTCAGCGCCTCGACATCCCCGTACCGCTTGCGGAGGTCCTGTGTGTGGATGATCGCTTCCTCCATGGCCCCTCTCCCCTACCGAGTACGGCGTACGCGGATAAAAGTAGCTACTGGGTACGACGTACGCAACTGGCAATGACGCGGCTGCCGACGATCACGCGTACCCTTGTGCCGTGTCGGACCCCAAACCCATTGTCTGGATGCGACCGGAGAAACCGACGCGTGGCCCGGCTCCGTCGCACAGCCGTGAGGAGATCGCCATGGTGGCGATCTCGATCGCGGATGCCGAAGGCCTGGAAGCCGCCTCGATGCGGAACATCGCGAAGAAGCTCGGCACCGGCGCGATGACCCTCTATCGATACCTTCCCACCAGGGAAGACCTGTGGGCGGTGATGATCGACGAGGCGGCCATCTTCGAGCCGCAGGAGCCGACCGGCGACCTCCGCGCCGACCTGACCGTGCTGGCCCGCCGCAGGCGGAAGACCTTCCTGCGACACCCCTGGCTGGCCCCACTCCTCGCCACCCGCCCGATCATCGGCCCCAACTTTCTGCGCGGCATGGAACGTGATCTCGGTGTTCTCGCCGGCTGCGGTCTGAACATCGAAGACTCGACCGACGTGATGAACCTGATCTACTCGTGGGTCAGCGGCACCGTCCAGGCCGAGCTGACCGATCGGGCGAACACCCACCAGTCCGGCGTCGACCGTCACGGGTGGCGGATGCGCATGAAGCCGTATCTGGTGTCCCTGCTCGCGACCGGCCAGTTCCCCTATCTGAGCCGGATGACCGAGTCGACGGAGATCGCCGAGGCCGACGAACAGTTCGAGACCGGATTGGCGATCATCCTGGGTGGCATCGAGGTCCGGTACTCGACGTCCGCCGAGGGTTGACGAAGCCCGTCCGGTGTCGCACGGTGCATGACCGCGGCGGGCGGGTCACCGGGCATGAGCGTTCGACGACCCCGCCCGGAGCTCCACGATCGACATCCGGCCGGCCGGCAGAACAGAGATGATCTCCAGGCCCGTGGGTGCCGCCAGCTCGCCCAACTGCTCAAGGGTGTGCTGTCTGCCGCCGAAGTAGCAGAGCATGCGCAGATCGCCCGCCGTCAGCTCGTTCTGCCCGGTGAAGTAGTCCACCACGAACACGCTGCCGGCAGAGGATGCCGCCTCGGCGCACCGGCGCACGATCCGGGCAGCCGCCTCGTCGTTCCAGTTGTGCAGGATGCTGGACAGCAGATAGCCGTCCGCGCCGGCCGGAAGCTCGTCGAAGAAGCTGCCCGCCACGACGTCGGCCCGATGGTCGAGCCCAGCGGCGGCGATCGCCTTGGCGGCCCGACGCGCGGCTCCGGGCAGATCGACGACTGTCCCACTGAGCCCCGGGTGGGCCTGCAGGATGGTCATCAACATGCTGCCGTCCCCGCCACCGACATCAACGAGACGACGAAGTCTGCCCCAGTCGTATCCTGCGGCGACGGCCGGCGCGTGGGTCGCCAGCCTGGCGCCCATCTGCGCGTCGAACGACTCGGCACGCTCGTCGTTGACCGACAGGTCGTCCCAGAACGTCTGCCCGTACTGCTGGGGGAAGGTGGGCTCGCCGGTGCGGACCGTGTGCAGCAGGTGGACGAGGCTCAGCTCGGCGTGACCGATGGCCCCCTCGACATCGAGCACGGACCGCATCTCCTCGGGGTGCCCGTCACACAGGTACCGACCCATCTCGGTCACGTCGTAGACACCGGTCGCCGTACTCGACAGCACTCCGGCGACCGACAGGTGGTCCAGCAGCCGCCGCAGGACATCCCGGTCGGCTCGCACCGCCTCGGCGAGCGCCTCGGTCGTCCGCAGGCCGGCGACTATGTGGTCGGCCAGCCGCAGGGTCGCGGCCACCCGGATCGCCATCGGGGTCAGCAGATCGGCCGCTGCCCATATTCCTCCGCCTCTGGCGGTCACCTTCTCGGCCATTGGCCCTCCCGACACACGGTTGTCTGTTGACACGTACGAGCGACCGCTTCAGAAGCCGGCGCGTCCCTCCGCGAACGCCTTGGCGAGAGTCAGGTTGCTCATGCTGTTGCCGCTCAGCAGCCGCCGCAGGTACCGGCGCGCGTGACCGATCGTCGTCCCCGCGCCGAGCAGTGACAGCGCCGAAGGTTTGATCGTGCTGGTGTGCCGGGCCTCGGCGATGACGCCCTCGGGGACCTCGGTGAACTTCCAGTGGCCGGTGTGCGCGTCGAGCATCGCAGGCAGCGAGATCTGCTTGTAGACGATGAGCTTCGGCGGCAGGCAGATCCGCACCGAGCGGACGGTGTGCGTGCTGCCGTCCGGGCCCTTCGTCTCCATGTCGAAGAACTGGACGTCCGGGACCTCCTCGGTGAGGGTGAGTCCCACGACGTGCGGGATGCGCTCGGGCCACAGATCCGCCCGGTAGAGATAGTCGTACGCGTCCTCGACGGCACCGGCGACGAACAACGGATCGGTGAAGGACACGACCAGTTCGTCCAACTCGGTGAGCCGCGCCGCCGTGTCGCGCAGGGTGTCGAGTTGTTCACCACTGTCCTTGGTGATCTGCTCCAGGAGCGGGCCGAGATCGGCCTCGGCCTGTGCGTCGATGTGGTGGCGCAGCACGACCTCGGTGCGATGCGGTGCCAGTTCGGTGAACACCCATTCGGCGCGGATCCCGCTGGCGGGGGACTCCGCGTCCAGGTGCGTGAGCGTGATGCGGTGTCCCGGCCGGTCGACTCGGCGTACCGCCCGCCAGGTGCGGACGGCGGAGTCGCTGACCAGCGCCCAGTACTGGATCAGGTCGCCCTTGTCGTTGCTGTGGAGCACTTCCGCGTGCACCGCCGACGGGTGGAACTGCGGCCAGCGTCCGACATCGGCGACAAGGTCGAATGCCGTTTCACGGGCGACGTCGACAATCACGCGAGAGTCGATCTCCTGCTGGTTGTCTGACACGGCGAGACACCTCACAAGCGTCGTAGGGGTCCGGATCGATCAGCTCAACGGTGTCCGTCGCCGCTCGACCGGGATTCGAGGACCCGTCGAGTTGACCAGAAGTCGATTCGGCGTCGAAGGCGGTGGCGCAAGCTCGGCGCGACCTCGGTACGAGCCCTGCGAGGGTCCGTGACGCGGCAAGACATTCAGCCCGCCTACCGCGAGGAGAGGCATATGCCGAACATTGTCACTGTCGGTAGATTCGATAGTGATGACGTCGCCGCCGTTACCAAGATCCTTCAGGAGTTCGACGGCAAGGCGGCCATCGGGCTTCCCCGGCTACGCCGGCGGCAGGTCTTCTTCTACTCCGACATCTACGTACACATGCAGGACTGGGATGTCGCGGACTCCGCCGAGGCGTACCAGGTGGCGACCACCGAACCGCAGTGCGCCCGGCTGAACGAGAGCCTCTCGGCCTACTTCGGCGACCATGCCGGGACGGAGGACTGGGACGGCCCGATCGATCAGCCGACGGCCGAGCGCTTCTACGTGTGGCCGACCGAGCAGCTGGAGAATCTCGAAAAGACGTACAGCGCGGTGATCGTGAACACCCAGCGGCGGGAGCACAACGCCGAGGTGGCACGGCTGTTCGCCGAGTCCGATGCGACTGACATTCCCCTGACCATGGGGACGCTGCGTCGCCAGATCTATCTGTGGCGTGGCATCTACCTGCACATCCAGGACTTCGCGGAGCCCGATCCCGTCAAGGTGATCAGTGCGGTGTGGACGGAGGGGGATCCCCGTTTCCTCCAGCTCGTCGACGACCTCACGCAGCTCATCCCGCCATACGACCCGACAGGCAACTCGTTGGCCACTCGTTTCTACTACTGGGCTGCAGAGGTGTGAGAATGACCGAACTACCGACCCACCCCATCCGGCGAAAGCTCCCGGGCGAACTCCCGCCCGAGTACGAGACGCTGCGTGAACGAGGAATCGGCCGGGTCACCCTGCCGACCGGGAAGCTGGCCTGGATGGTGGTGCGGCCAGACTACGCGCGGTTCGTCCTGTCCGATCCGCGATTCAGCTCGGACAAGATGAGCGACGACTTCCCCAAGATGACACCGAACTCGCTGAACAAGCTGAAGTACTGCGCGCCCTTCATGATCAACCTGGACGGGCCGGAGCACGTGGAGCAGAAGAAGCCGGTCATTCAGGAATTCTCGCCGGAAGGACTCACCCGGCTGTTGCCACGGCTGCGCGAGGCGGTGAGCGAGAAGGTCGACGAGTACCTGGCCCGGACCGACAAACCGGTCGACATGGTCACGGAGCTGGCGTACCCGATCGCCTGGCGTCTACAGGAGATCTTCCTGGGCATCCCCCAGGCCGAGCAGCGCAAGATGCGGGAGAACGTCTGGCACCTGCTGATGCAGACCGCCACCGAGGAGGAGGAGAAGGCGTCGGCCGCACGCCTGAACCAGCACGCGGAGGACGTGCTGAAGGAGAAGGCCGAGAACCTCGGCGACGATCTGATGAGCCGCCTGATCCAGCGCGAGCTCGACAAGCACGGCGAGGTCGACTGGTTCAGGCTCGCGCCGCTGATGCTGTCCAACGCCCAGGGCATCCACAACTCGACGTCCACGATGCTCACGCTGGGCGTACTGACCCTGCTGACCCACCCGCAGGAGCGGGCGACCCTGCTCGCCGACCCGAACAAGTTGCGGTTGGCGATCGACGAGATGCTCCGGTTCTACTCGGTCAACGACGGCACGCCGATGCGGCTGGCCGTGGAGGACGTGCGGATCGGCGACACCCTGGTCAGGGCCGGCGACGGCGTCGTGGTGCCGACCCTGCCCGTCAACCGTGATCCGGAGTTGTGCCCGTATCCCAACAAGCTCGATCTCATGCGGGAGAAGACGACCCGGCACCTGACGTTCGGTCACGGGCCGCACCAGTGCCCGGCGAACCGCCTGGTGCCGGAACTGATGGACATCGTCATCACGATGCTGTTCGAGCGGGCTCCCACCCTCGCGCTGGCGGTACCGGAGTCGGAGCTGACGTACAAGTACCACTCGATCCAGGCGTTCGGTCCGGCCGAGATGCCGCTCACCTGGTGAGCGGTGCCGGCCGCCGCACCCGTGCCCCGACCCCGGGCGCGGCGGCCGGCACCGGCTGCGGATGGTCGGCGGGCACGACAGCCCGCTCACGCTGAGGAGGACCGGCACATGGCCGACGACATCCAACCCGCCGCCGAACCGGGCACCGAGGGCCGCGTCGCCCTGATAATCGGCGCCTCGGGAGGGCTCGGTGCCGCCGTGGCGCACGTGCTCGACCGCCGCGGCTACCGGCTGGCCCTGCACTACACCACCGGCGCGGACCGGGCACACAAGCTCGCGGCCGAGCTCAGCGGGCCCAGCACCGTCGTACAGGCGGACGTCGCCGACTGGGCCGTCACGCAGGACATGGCCGGCCGGGTGCGCGCCGAACTGGGCGGCATCAGCGTGCTCGTCAACGCCGGTGCGGTCCGTCACGACGGCTTCATGGCCACCCAGGCCGTCGACGACTGGACCCGCACCGTTGCGGTCAATCTGCTCGGCACGTTCCACACCTGCCGCGCGGTGCTTCCGGACATGATGCGCGCGCGCTGGGGCCGGATCATCAACGTCGTCTCGCCCGCCGGCCTCATCGGCAGCCGGGGCCAGACAGCGTACTCCGCGGCCAAGGCCGGGGTGCTGGGCATGACCCGGAGTCTGGCCCTGGAGTGCGGACGATTCCAGATCACCGTCAACGCGCTGTCACCGGGCCTGATGGCCACCGCGATGACCGAGGACATCCCGGCGCGGTCCCGTGCCACGCTCATGGCCCGGACCGCGTTCAGCCGCATGGCCACCCCCGACGAGGTGGCCCAGGGCATCACGCTGCTGCTGGACGCCGACTACATGACCGGCCAGGTGCTGTCCATCGATGGCGGCATGTCGATCTCCTGACCGTTGCCCGGACGCGGCCCTTCGCACCGCGCCGCAGGGCGGAGGCCGGGCCCGCCGCCGACCGCCCCGCTCCGCGGGAGTGCCCGGCGGCACCGCTGAAACAATCACTCGGGAGTCCTCATGACAGATCGCAGAACAGTTCTGTTGTTGCCCGGTCAGGGGGCACAACGGGAGGGGATGGGCGTCGAGTTGTACGGTCGGCACCCGGCATTCACCGCGTGCACGGACGGCCTGTTCCGGTCGCTTGACTCCGAAGGCGCCAGGCTCGCCGTGGAATGGCAGCGCGCCGCCCCGAATCCGGCGCTGGACGACGTGGGGGTCGCCCAGGCGCTGCTGCTCATCGTCGGATATGCCCTCGGCACGGCGGTGCGCGGCCTGGCCGGTGGTCCGGACGTGCTGCTCGGGCACAGCGCGGGAGAACTGGCAGCCGCCTGCCTGGCGGGCGTCTTCCCACCCGAGGATCTCGTCCGGCTGCTGGCCGCACGCTCGCGAACTCTGCACCCCGACGGCCGCGGCGGCATGCTGGCGGTCGCTGCGGCGCCCGACGAGCTGCCCGAGCCGTTCGAGCCCGGTGTCGCCCTCGCGGCGGTCAACGGGCCACGGCACTGCGTACTGGCCGGCCCCGAGCCGGCCCTGCGGAGAACGGCGTCGTCACTTCTTGCGGCCGATTTTTCCTTCCGTCGCCTGCGATCCAGTCATGCCTTCCACAGCCCTGTCATGAGGCATACCGCGGCGCAGTTCCGCCGCGAACTGGGAGCGCTGCGGCTGAACGCGCCGCACTCCACGCTGATCTCCAGCCGGACGGCCGCGCCGGTCAGCCCGTCGCAGGCGGCCGACCCCTCCTTCTGGGCAGATCAGCTCATGCTGCCGGTCCTCTTCTGGCCCGCACTCAAGTCGCTGCTCGACGAGCAGGGTCATCGTCCCGGCCTCGTCCTGCTCGACGGCAGTTCGGACCGCAGCCTGACTGCCGCCGCCCGCCGTCATCCGGCAGTCCGGAACGGGCGCAGCCTCGTCGTTCCGCTGCTGGCTCCGACCCAGCCGGACGCGAGAGGCGCGGACCTCAGCGCGTGGACGGCGGCGGCCGAACTGCTGGCCGGCGGCGACCCGTCCGTCCGGCATACCGCCCAGGCGTAGTGGTCCGTCCCATCCGGCGAGCGTGCTCGCCCCGGATGCTCGTGGGAGATAGTCAAGGCCCCGGCCGGCAGGTTGCCGGCCGGGGCCTTGTCGGTGTGGAGCTGTGGGGATTCGAACCCCAGACCCCCTCGATGCGAACGAGGTGCGCTACCAGACTGCGCCACAGCCCCTCCGCCGGGTGAAACCGGCTTCGGTCCCACCCGGCTTTCACCGGGCGGGCCGGCGCCAAGACTAACAGCCCATCCGCCCCCCGGGCGAATCACCCCTCCCGCCGCGCGGGCCACCTGCTCCGCCGCCCCGGTGCACCCGGGTTGCGGTGTCCGACCGCCCCGGTGGCACCCTTTCGGCCCCGATGAGTCGATCAAGGAGCGCCACCGACCCGAGCCGGGCGGGCAGGCGGGGCGGAGGGTGCGGACCCAGGGTCAGCGGGGATCGCGGCCGGACTGGTAGGGGCGGCCACGCAGGCCGCCGGAGCGGCGGTAGGACACCGAGCCGCCCCCGCTGGCCGCCGCCGGCAGGTCGGACGGCCGGTCCAGGCCCATCGCGGTACGGCGTACCGCCTCGCGTTGCGCGGCGAGACGGCGTTGCGCCTCCCGGCGGGCCGCCGCCCGACGGGCCTGCTCCCGGCGTACCTCGGCCTGTCGGGCGGCCAGCCAGGCGGCCTCCCGGGCGCGCAGCCGCCGCCGACGCCGCTCGGCCAGCGCCCGCCGCCGCAGGTGTACGACGTACACCACCAGCAGTGCGGCGGTGACCGAGAAGCTGATCCAGAAGCCGGGGCTGACCACGATCACGCCGACCAGCTCGACGAAGTTGAGCAGCAGCAGCGCGGCGAGCACCCGACGCCGCCGGTAGACGGCCGGGGTGTGGTGCCGGGGTGGGCGGCGGCGGGCCTGCCGGGCGGCGGGCGGCACGGCCCGCAGGCGACCCGAACGGCGTTTGGCGGACGGGGCGGCGCGGCGGGCGGGGGCCGGCGGCGCGGCGACGGGGACACCGAGGTTCCCGGTGGCGGCGTCCTCGGCCAGGGTGACGACGAGCGCCCGGGGCTGGTTGACCGGCCGCCGGCCGGGGACAGTACGACGCCGCCGGCGGCGCTGGAGCACCCGCGCCGTCGACTGCGCCCGCTCCGCCACCAGCCGCTCGGTGGCGTCGTACCGACGGACCAGGGCCGGCGCGAGGGCGAGCAGACCGGCGGCGGCGAGGACGGCGAGGAGCACCGAGGTCGGCACCCTCACCCCTCCCGTCACCGAATTCGGGGCAACCGCCGGTCGACAGCAGGATCTTCCCCGAAATCTCGCCCTGGGCGCAGATCCTGCGGCCGGGCAGCGCTTGCCGCAGCTTGCAGTTACTTGAGGTTACGGGCCACCGACCGGGATGCCGACACGCCGCGCCGCATCCCATGCGTGGGACGGCTCACCCGAGGTCGTGACACATCCGGTGCCAGCGGGCCAGCAGGCCGCCCTCGGCGGCCACCTCCTCGCTGGTCATCGCGTATCCGATGTGGTCCCGCCAGGCCCCGTCGATGTGCATGTAGCGCACGTGGTACGCCTCCTCGCGGAAGCCCAGCTTCTCCACCACCCGCCGGGACGGCTTGTTCTCCGGCCGGATGTTCACCTCGACCCGGTGCAGCCCACCCGGGCCGAACGCGTGGTCGACGGCGAGCGCCATCGCGGTGGGGATCACCCCGCGCCCGGCCACCCGGGAGTCCACCCAGTAGCCGACGTACCCGGAGCAGAACGCCCGCCGCACGATGCTGCCCACGTTCAGGTGCCCCACCAGCCGCTCCTGGCCGTCCTCACGCAGGCAGACCGCGAACGGCATCCCCTCACCGGTACGCGCCGAGCGCCGCTGGTCGGCGTGCACGTAGCGGAACGCGGCAGGCGAGTTCGTCTCGTCCCAACTGCCGGGCAGGTGCGACTCCCAGGGTGCCAGCCAGGCCCGGTTCGCCTGGCGCACCGACGACCAGGCGCCGGCGTCGGAACGACGGTACGGCCGCAGCACCACCGCACCGTCCATCAGCACCACCGGCCACCCCGGTGCCCGCCCGAACCAGCTCACCGCGCCGACCTCCCGTCCGCGCCCGGGGCGTCGGCACGCCCGGACCGGCTCACCGCCGCCGGTCCAGCAGCAGCACGTCCACGGTGGAGCCGGCCGCCGCGGTGGTCACCCGCTCGCCCAGCACCATCAGGCCGTTCGCCTCGGCCAGCCCGGACAGGGTGTACGGCCCACCGCTGAGCGGCTGCACCGTGTAGCCCCCGCCGCGCCGCTCGGCCACGTGCGCGGGCCGGAACTCCCGCAGCCCGCCGGGCGACGAGATGGTCTCCAGCAGGTGCGCCCGGACGCTCGGCCGGAACACCGGCTCCGCGCCGGCCAGCAACTGGATCGCCGGCCGGGCCAGCACCTCGAAACCGATCAACGCCGCACCGGGCTCACCGGGAAGACACACCACCGGCACCTCCTCGGCGCCGACGGTACCGAACCCGAGGGCCGTGCCGGGGTACAGCGCCACATCGGTGAACGTCACCGGACCGGCCCGGCCGCCCTCCCGGCGGGAGAGGATGCGCCGGACCATGTCGCCGGGGCCGGTGCCGGTGCCGCCGGTGGTGATGATCAGATCGGCCCGCAGGGTCTGGTCCTCCAGCAGGCCGCGCAACCCCTCCGGGTCGTCGTCGCAGATCCCCACCCGGTACGCCAACGCGCCCACCTCGGCGGCGGCGGCGGTCAACGCGTGCGAGTTGGCGTCCACCACCTGACCGGGCTGGCTGCCCCGGCCCACGTCGACCAGTTCGTCACCGGTGGCCACGATGACCACCCGGGGGCTGGGCCGCACCACCACGTGCCCGATGCCGGTGGCGGCGAAGACGGCCACCAGCGCCGGGGCGACGTACGTGCCGGCCCGGGCGAGCACCGTGCCGGCGGGCAACTCCTCACCGGCGCGGCGGACGCCGTACCCGCGCTTGGGGGTGCGGAAGATCTCCACCGCGGCCATGCCCTGATCGGTCCACTCCACCGGCACCACCACGTCGGCGGCGATCGGCATCGGCGCACCGGCGGCCACCGAGAAGCACGAGCCGGGGGTGAGCCGGACCGGACGCCAACTCGCCGCGCCCAGGTCGCCGACCACGTTGAGGCGTACCGGACGGCCCGGCCCCTGCGAGGGGACCGGGCCGTACCCGACGAGGTCCTCCCAGCGCGCGGCGTACCCGTCCACCGCCGCCTGGTCGAAGGCGGGGAACGAGTGCGGGGCGACGACGTCCGAGGCGAGGACGTTGCCGTACGCCTGGGTGAGGTCGAGGTCGAGCGGAGGCAGCGCGCGCAACCTGCGCAGCACGCTGCCCAGGTAGTCGGCGAGCGGCGTCAACTCGTTCGCGGCCGCCTCGGCGTCGGCCGTCGAGGTCATGTACGGGAGCCGCCCGCCGCGTCACGTACCCCGTCGAGGATCGCCGCGGTGACGGTCTGGTCGCCGTGGTTGACGAACTCGGTCAGCCAGGCGCGGAACTCACCGCCGAGGTCCTCCCGCTCGGCGGCGATCTGCACGACTGTCTGGAGGTAGCCCAGCGGCATGCCGGTGTCGTAGCGGGTGCCCCGGTAGACGATCGCGTGCACCGGCACGCCCTCGCTGCGCAGCAGCTCCATCGCGTCGGTGAGCTGGATCTCGCCACCGCTGCCCGGCTCGGTACGCCGGATCGCGTCGAAGATCCGCCCCGGCAGGACGTACCGGCCGAGGACGGCCAGGTTGCTCGGGGCGTCCTCCGGCCGGGGCTTCTCGACCATGCCGGTGACCCTGACGACCTCGCCGATGTCGGTCAGCTCGGCCTCGGCCGGCTCGACGGAGGCGATGCCGTACCGCTTGGTCTCGGCCGGGTCGACCTCGAAGAAGGCCAGCACCACGCCGCCGGTGCGGGCCTGGAGTTCCAACATGGCCGGCAGCAGCGGCTCGGACGGCTTGACGAACTCGTCGCCGAGGAGCACCGCGAAGGGCTGGTCGCCGACGTGCGACTCGGCGTACCCGACGGCGTGGCCCAGGCCGAGCTGCTCCGGCTGCCGGCAGGTGTAGATCTCGGCCAGCTCGCTGGGGCGCTTCACCGCGGCCAGCCGCTCCGCGTCACCCTTGGCCTCCAGCCGGGCCTCCAGGTCGGGGCGACGGTCGAAGTGGTCCACCATCGACGTCTTGCCCCGCCCGGTGATCAGCAGCACGTCACCGATGCCGGCCTGGGCGGCCTCCTCGACGATGTACTGGAGCACCGGCCGGTCGATCACCGGCAGCAGCTCCTTGGGCACCGCCTTCGTGGCCGGCAGGAACCGGGTGGCCAGGCCGGCGGCCGGGATCACGGCCTTGACCGCACGGGAACGACCGGTCGCGGCGGCCGTTGAGGGGTTCGCTGAGTGCTCCGACATGCCGCGAGACTATCGGCCACGGCTCTGCCGCGGCGGGTGAGGACCGGAAGACGCGCCGCCCGGCTGCGTCACACCGGGAGCGCCGACGGCGTGCCGGCCGGTCGACCCGTCGGCCGGCAGGTCGTCGGCGGGAGCCCGGTCGGGGGGCGGCCGGTGGGTGGGCGGCCGGTCGGCGGGGGGC